>JAJXTJ010000022.1 GCA_021783895.1 Pseudomonadota bacterium
CTTGCTCGTCCACTTTAGTTCCATCAGCGCGGTACTGGCAACGGGGTGTCGGAGCTCAGGCTATCGGCCCACGCCTGTACGGCCTGATGGTCAATGACGCGACCGGCATCCACATCGGCCAACGCCTCACGAGTCAGGCGGCTGCGTTCCTCTTCCTGGTCGATCCAGGCCGATAGCGCCTGCTTCATGATCCAACCGCGTGACCGCTCAAGACGAGCGGCCATTTGATCGACTTTCTCGGCCAGTGGAAGCGGTACGTGTGCGGTGAGCACCTTGGTATCTGTATGCGCCATATTTTTTCCTAGTGACAGATGGGGATAAATGTCAATCGTATTGATTAAAAATGATTGAATCAAGGTGGCGTATTGGATCGGGCTAAATTTACTTTCACGTCTTGTTCGGGCAGTCCCGCTTGATGCAGTCGGCGAACAGGTACAGCGAGTGCTCGCGGACGATGAAGCCGCGCTCCTTGGCGACCTTGTCCTGGCGTTTCTCGATGTCCGGGTCGTAAAACTCCTCCACCTTGCCGCATTGCAGGCAGACCAGGTGGTCGTGATGCTTGCCCTGGTTGAGTTCGAACACCGCCTTGTCGCCCTCGAAGCTGTGGCGGATCAGCAGCCCCGCCTGCTCGAACTGGGTCAGCACCCGGTATACCGTTGCCAGACCCACGTCCTCGTTGTCCGCCAGCAGGCTTTTGTACACGTCCTCGGCGGTGAGGTGGCGCACGTCGCTGGTCTCGAACAGGTTGAGGATTTTCAGGCGCGGGGTGGTGGCCTTGAGCCCGGCGTTTTTCAGGTCCTGCGAGTCGCCCATGAGTCGATCCTAATGATTTACCGTTTAAGCTAAATAAATGGCGATTGATCCACGAAAAGCACAAAAGGCACGAAATAAAACAATAGATTGCAGCCATTCACCCATTCTCCCATTGGGTCGGGCAATAAGCTACGGCTTTGTAGCGCTTAAGAATATTTTCGTGCTTTTAGTGTCTTTCGTGGACCAACTGCTTTTTCCGGGTTAAATCATATAATGTTTACCCCGTGCTTTCCAGCGCTTCCTGGGGTGTTATAATGCTGCCACTTTATTGTTTTTTGCCGGGATTTTTATGAAATCCGTTCCACGGGCACTTGCTGCCATCTCCATTTTGCTCCTTTCCGCCTGTTCTGTGGCCGAAAAGCTTACGCCTTACAAAATCGACATCCAGCAGGGCAATGTCGTCACCCAGGAAATGGTGGCGAAGCTCAAGCCGGGCATGACCAGAGCCCAGGTGCGCTTTGTTATGGGTACTCCGCTCATCATGGACGCATTCCATGCCAACCGGTGGGATTATGTTTATCGCTACCAGAAAGCCGGCAAGCTGATGGAAGAGCGGAAGCTGGCGCTGTTCTTCGACAAGGATTTGCTGCAACGCGTCGAAGGCGACGTGGTGGCGGCTGCGCCGGATGCCGGCAAGAGTGCTGCTTCCGGGGCGCCGGAGCAGCCCGCGCAGAATGCCGAGCCGGCGAAAAAAGAGGAAAAAGGTTTCTTTGGAAGAATGCTAGATAGGATCGGCTTGTAACATGATCCTATTGAATATCGCGATTGCCGGCAGTTCCGGGCGCATGGGCCGCGCCCTGCTCGAAGCCGTGGCGCAGGCGCCGGACATGCGGCTCGGCGTGGCGCTGGAACGCGCCGGCAGCCCGTTCGTCGGCAAGGATGCGGGCGAGCTGTTCGGCGCGCCGTGCGGTATTTCCATCGGCGAAGATGCGGCAACGCTCGATGGTTGCCATGCGCTGATCGACTTCACCCGCCCCGAGGCGACGCTGGATCACCTGAAAATCTGCCGCGAGCTGGGCGTCAATATCGTCATCGGCACCACCGGCTTTTCCGCAGAGCAGAAAGACCTGATCGCCGACGCCGGCCATGACATCGGCGTGGTGTTCGCGCCCAACATGAGCGTCGGCGTAAACCTCAGCCTCAAGCTGCTCGACATCGCGGCACGGGTGTTGAACGAAGGCTATGACATCGAGATCGTCGAGGCGCACCATCGCCACAAGGTGGACGCGCCCTCCGGCACCGCGCTGCGCATGGGCGAGGTGGTGGCCAACGCGCTCGGCAGGAATCTGACGGAATGCGCGGTGTATGGCCGCGAAGGCGTAACCGGCGAGCGTTCCCCCTCGACGATAGGTTTCGCCACGGTGCGCGGCGGCGACATCGTCGGCGACCACACCGTGCTGTTCGCCGGCATCGGCGAGCGTATCGAGATCACCCACAAGGCCAGCAGCCGCGCCACCTTCGCGCTGGGCGCGCTGCGCGCCGCGCGCTTCCTCGCGCAGCGCGGCAAGGGCTTGTTCGACATGCAGGACGTGCTCGGTTTGAGGTAACGCGAAACCTCGCGTTATAGTAGGAACGCAGATACTTGTCCGCTAAAATTTGCCGTCAACACCAAACCTGATTACACTGCATTCAATGCAATCATTTGGAGTGGGTCATGGCCAGCCTTACCATCCGTAACCTCGATAACGATCTTAAAGTAAACCTGCGCTTGCAGGCCGCCCGGCATGGCTGCTCCATGGAGCAGGAGGCGCGCGATATTCTGCGCCAGGCGGTGATGCCGGCGAATGGGCCGGGTTTTGCCCAGCGCATCCAGCAGCGTTTTGCTGGGCTTGAGGCAGGTGACTTGCCTATCCCAAGCCGTCGTTTGACCCGTATTTCCCCTGTGCCGAAAACTTAAGCCATGCAAGGGATTCTGCTGGATACCAATGTGCTGTCGGAGTTGATGCGTCAACGGCCAGAGCCGGCTGTGCTTGCCTGGTTTGCGCGTCAAAACGAGGTGGTGTTTTATACCAGTGCGGTTACCTTGGCGGAAATTCTGCTGGGTGTGGCTTTGCTACCCGACGGCAAACGCCGGGATGCGATTGCCGATGCGGCAGAACAGATGTTTGCGCAGGATTTCCCCGGTCGCTGCCTGCCATTCGACGAGCTGGCATCCCCTGAATATGCGGCATTGGTCGCTGCCCGAAATCGTGCCGGCTTGCCTATTTCCACGGAGGATGCGCAGATTGCCGCGATTTCGTTGCGCAACGGGTTGCCGCTGGCTACGCGCAACCTCAAGGATTTTCGCCAGATAGCCGGGTTGAACTTGCTTGATCCCTGGCTAAGCGAGTAACAAAATAGCAAAAATAGGGGCCAAATATGCCCCCGCTGTTTTGGCGCCAATGAGGTCTCGCAGCCTGACTGGCATTAAGTAAATCGGCGATAAATCACCTTTCAGCATGGAATCGTGGCGCCTTGGTCGAGTTGATTGCGACGCCGTAATCTAGTATAATTTCAAAAGTTTGAAGAGCGGGGAGGGCGCAAGCCAACCCCGCTTTGCATATCCGCTTTAATCTCAAGGAGCCTCTGTGCCGCACCACCAGACCGCCATTCTTGCGCTTGCTGATGGGACAATATTTCGCGGCATTTCCATCGGCGCTACCGGCCATGCCGTCGGCGAGGTGGTGTTCAATACTGCGATGACCGGGTATCAGGAAATTCTTACCGATCCCTCCTATTGCCGCCAGATCGTTACACTGACTTACCCGCACATCGGTAACACCGGTACCAATTCCGAGGATGCCGAATCGACGCAGATTCATGCCGCCGGCCTGGTGATCCGCGATTTGCCGATCCAGTCCAGCAGCTGGCGCAGCAGCGAGGATTTGGGCGCTTATCTCCAGCGTCATAATGTGGTCGCCATTGCCGATATCGATACCCGCAAGCTGACGCGATTGCTGCGCGAAAAGGGCGCGCAGAACGGCTGCCTGATGGCCGGTGATATCGACGAAGCCAAGGCCATCGAACTGGCGCGCGGCTTCCCCGGCTTGGCCGGCATGGACTTGGCCAAGGTGGTGAGCTGCGACAAGAGCCATATGTGGCAACAAGGCGAATGGAAGCTCGGTCAGGGGTTCAAGACCGATGGCGATCACAAGTTTCACGTTGTCGCCTATGATTACGGCGTCAAGCGCAACATCCTGCGCATGCTGGCCGAACGCGGCTGCAAGGTGACGGTGCTGCCCGCCCAAGCGCCGGTCGAGGACGTGTTCAAGCTCAAGCCGGACGGCGTGTTCCTGTCCAACGGCCCGGGCGACCCCGAACCTTGTGATTACGCGATTAATGCGATCAAGGCAGTGCTGGGCCAGGGTATTCCCACCTTCGGCATCTGCCTCGGCCACCAGCTGATGGCGCTGGCCTCCGGCGCGAAGAAGCGCAAGATGAAGTTCGGCCACCACGGCGCCAACCACCCGGTGCAGGATCTCGAGTCCGGTCGCGTCATGATCACCAGCCAGAACCATGGCTTCGCGGTTGACGAGGCAACGCTGCCGGCCAACCTGCGCGTGACGCACAAGTCGCTGTTCGACGGCAGCAACCAGGGGCTGTCCCGCACCGACGTGCCGGCGTTCAGCTTCCAGGGACACCCTGAGGCGAGCCCGGGGCCGCACGACGTGGATTACTTGTTTGACCGGTTTATCGGTCTGATGCAGCAACAGTCAAAGTGAGGCGTGAGGCGTGAGGCGTGAGGCGTGGCGGGTTTGTCCCCTCACCCCTCACCCCTCACCCCTTACGGATAGAAATGCCAAAACCTACCGACATTAAATCCATCCTGATCATCGGCGCCGGCCCGATTGTCATCGGCCAGGCGTGCGAGTTCGACTACTCCGGCGCGCAGGCGTGCAAGGCGCTGCGCGAGGAGGGCTACAAGGTCCTTCTGGTCAACTCCAACCCGGCCACCATCATGACCGATCCGGAGATGGCGGATGTCACCTACATCGAGCCGATCACCTGGCAGGTGGTGGAGAAAATTATTGCCGTCGAGCGTCCCGACGCGCTGTTGCCCACCATGGGGGGGCAGACCGCGCTCAATTGCGCGCTCGATCTGGCCAAGCATGGCGTGCTGGAAAAGTATGGCGTGGAGATGATCGGCGCCACCAAGGAAGCGATCGACAAGGCCGAGGACCGCGAAAAATTCAAGAAGGCGATGGAGAAGATCGGCCTCGACTGCCCGCGCGCAGCCATTGCCCACAGCCTGGAAGAAGCGCTGCAGGTGCAGGCGATGGTCGGCTACCCCACTATCATCCGGCCTTCCTTCACCATGGGCGGCTCGGGCGGCGGCATCGCCTACAACCGCGAGGAATTTCTCGAGATCTGCGAGCGCGGCCTAGACGCTTCGCCGACCAAGGAATTGCTGATCGAAGAATCCGTCATCGGCTGGAAAGAGTTCGAGATGGAGGTGGTGCGCGACAAGAAGGACAACTGCATCATCATCTGCTCGATCGAGAACTTCGACGCGATGGGCGTGCATACCGGCGACTCGATCACCGTGGCGCCGGCGCAGACCCTGACCGACCGCGAATACCAGATCATGCGCAACGCTTCCATTGCCGTGCTGCGCGAGATCGGCGTGGAAACCGGCGGTTCCAACGTGCAGTTCGGCATCAACCCGGACGACGGCCGCATGGTGGTGATCGAGATGAACCCGCGCGTGTCGCGGTCAAGCGCCCTGGCTTCCAAGGCGACCGGCTTTCCGATCGCCAAGGTGGCGGCCAAGCTGGCGATCGGCTACACCCTGGATGAGTTGCAGAACGACATCACCGGCGGCCGGACGCCGGCCTCGTTCGAGCCGTCGATCGACTATGTCGTCACCAAGATTCCGCGCTTCGCCTTCGAGAAATTTCCCCGCGCCAACAGCCGCCTCACCACCCAGATGAAATCGGTGGGCGAGGTGATGGCGATCGGCCGCACTTTCCAGGAATCGCTGCAAAAGGCGCTCAGGGGTCTTGAAACCGGCAACGACGGGCTGGACGAGAAGACCGCCGACCGCGAGATCATCGAAACCGAGCTGGGCGACCCCGGCCCGGATCGCATCTGGTACATCGCCGACGCCATGCGCGTCGGCATGAGCCAGGCTGAAATTTTCAGCCTGACCCACATCGACCCGTGGTTCCTGGCGCAAATGCATGATCTGGTGGCGCGCGAGCAGGCGCTGAAAGGGCGCGATCTGGATACCGTCAGTGCCGCCGAACTGCGTGAACTGAAGCGCCGCGGTTTTTCCGACCTGCGCCTGGCCAGCCTGCTCGCCACCGACCAGCATGCGGTGCGCGCCTTGCGCCACGCACTGGGCGTGCGTCCGGTCTACAAGCGGGTGGATACCTGCGCTGCCGAATTCGCCACCGACACCGCCTATATGTATTCCACCTACGAGGAGGAGTGCGAGGCGGAGCCGACCAACAAGAAAAAAATCATGGTGCTGGGCGGCGGGCCGAATCGCATCGGCCAGGGCATCGAATTCGATTATTGCTGCGTGCATGCCGCGCTGGCGATGCGCGAGGACGGCTATGAAACCATCATGGTCAACTGCAATCCTGAAACCGTCTCGACTGACTACGACACTTCCGACCGCCTGTATTTCGAGCCGCTGACCCTGGAGGACGTACTCGAGGTGGTCGCGGTGGAGAAGCCGGTCGGCGTGATAGTCCAGTACGGCGGCCAGACTCCGCTGAAACTGGCGCGCGACCTGGAAGCCAACGGTGTGCCGATCATCGGCACCAGCCCGGACATGATCGACGCCGCCGAAGACCGCGAACGTTTCCAGAAATTGCTGCACGAGCTGGGCCTGAAACAGCCGCCCAACCGCACCGCCCGCGCGCCGGAAGAAGCGATCCGGCTGGCCGTGGAAATCGGTTACCCGCTGGTGGTGCGGCCTTCCTACGTGCTGGGCGGACGTGCCATGGAGATCGTTCACCAGCAGGCTGACCTGGAACGCTATATGCGTGAGGCGGTGAAGGTTTCCAACGATTCGCCGGTGCTGCTCGACCGCTTCCTCAACGATGCCACCGAAGTGGACGTGGACGCGATCTGCGACGGCACGGACGTGCTGATCGGCGGGGTGATGGAGCACATCGAGGAAGCCGGCGTGCATTCCGGCGATTCCGCCTGCTCGCTGCCGCCGTATAGCTTGTCGCCGGAAATTCAGGACGAAATGCGGCGCCAGACCGTGCTGATGGCCAAGGCGCTCAAGGTGGTCGGCCTGATGAACGTGCAGTTCGCCATCCAGGGCGAGACGGTGTACGTGCTCGAAGTCAATCCGCGCGCTTCGCGCACCGTGCCGTTCGTGTCCAAGGCCGCCGGCCTGCAACTGGCGAAGGTCGCGGCGCGCTGCATGGCGGGCAGGAGCCTCAAGGAGCAGGGCGTCACCCGCGAAGTGGTGCCGCCTTACTATTCCGTCAAGGAGGCGGTGTTCCCGTTCATCAAATTCCCAGGCGTGGACACTATTCTCGGTCCGGAGATGAAGTCCACCGGAGAGGTGATGGGGGTGGGTGCGACCTTTGCCGAAGCCTTCGTCAAGTCGCAGCTCGCTACCGGGGTGAAGCTGCCCTCCAGCGGTCGCGCTTTCATCAGCGTGCGCGGCAGCGACAAGGACAAGGTCATGGATATTGCCAGGATTCTGGCGGAGCAGGGCTTCAACCTGGTCGCCACGCGCGGTACGGCGGCGGCGCTTTCCGCGGCGGGCCTGGCAGTCACGCCGGTGAACAAGGTGCATGAAGGTCGTCCCCACATCGTGGACATGATCAAGAACGGCGACATCAATCTGATCGTCAACACCGTGGAGGACAAGCGAGGCGTGCATGATTCCTACGCCATGCGCAACGCCGCCTTGCAGAACAAGATCACCTACTACACCACGCTGGCAGGCGCCCGCGCCGCCTGTGCCGGCATTCGGCACATGAAGGAACTGCAGGTGTATGACCTGCAGGGCCTGCACGCCAGGCTACCCAAGGCGTAATCAAGCCGCTGCCTGGCTTCAATCTGGTAATCCAAGAAATCCGAGGAAAAAATGAGCAAGATTCCATTGACAACTAACGGCGCCGAATTGCTGCGCGCCGAACTGCATAATCTGAAAACCGTCGAGCGTCCGAGCGTGATCGCCGCCATCGCCGAGGCTCGATCTCACGGCGACTTGTCCGAGAACGCCGAGTACGATGCGGCCAAGGAACGCCAGAGCTTCGTCGAGGGGCGCATTGCCGAGGTCGAGTTCAAGCTGTCCAATGCCCAGATCATCGACCCCAGGGAGCTCGATGCCGAAGGGCGTTGCGTGTTCGGCGCCACCGTCGAACTGGAGGATCTGGAAAGCGGTGAAGCCGTGACCTACCAGATCGTCGGCGACGATGAGGCCGACATCAAGCAGGGCAAGATTTCCATCGGCTCGCCGATTGCCCGCGCGCTGATCGGCAAATTCGCCGGCGATGTTGCCGAGGTGCAGGCGCCGGGCGGAATCCGCGAATATGAAGTACTGGATGTGAAGTACATCTAATTAAGTGAGGAGTGAAGAGTTAGGGGTGAGGAGAAAAAGCCCATACCCCAACTCCTCACCTGAAATGACATGAATAAATTTGCCGACAAGCTTTCCTTCTTCGCCATCACTCTGTGGGCGGGCGGATTGTGGGCCATCGGTTACCTGGCTGCACCGGTGCTGTTTGCCTCGCTGGACGACAAAATGCTGGCCGGCATGCTGGCGGGCAAGATGTTCACCTGGATCGCCTATGTCGGCTTGGGTTGCGGTGTTTTCCTGTTGATTCACCGCCTGGCGGAGTTTGGCGGCGGTGCGCTGAAGCAGGGGTTTTTCTGGGCTGTGTTGGTGATGTTGCTGCTCACCGTGGCCATACACTTCGGCATCCAGCCGATCATGGAGAGCCTGAAAGAGCAGGCATTGCCGAAGGAAGTGATGAAAAGCCTGTTTCGCGATCGCTTCGCCCGCTGGCACGGGATATCCAGCATCGGTTACCTGATTGAAAGCCTGCTCGGTCTGGTCCTGGTACTGGCGCCGCGCCGGGGTTAAAACCTGGTGATGGGTGATGAGGAAACCCGCTCCCCTCCCCTCATTACTCTTTAGGCAGTACCAGCTTGGGTTTTTCGGCTGGCTTGTAAACGATCAGAATCTTGCCGATATGCTGTACCGGTGCGGCGTTCAGGGTTTCACAGATTTCCGTGATCTGGCTGTCGCGCGCCGCCTTGTCGCGGCTGTGCGACTTGACCTTGATCAGCTCATGACTGGCGATGCTGCGCTCGATTTCCTTCATGACCGCCTCGGTGAGGCCGGCGTCACCGATGGTCACCACGGGATTCAGGTTGTGAGCCTGAGCGCTCAGAAAGCGCCTTTGCGCCGGAGTGAGTGAAAATGTCATATTTGATCCTTGGAAAGGTTTGCAGTTTACCCGATGAAGCGCACTAAAACCAGCAAGGCCTGGATGATGGAGCACGTTACCGACCCCTACGTCCAACTGGCGAAGCACGAAGGTTATCGTTCGCGCGCCTCGTATAAACTGCTGGAAATTATCGAGCGCGATCACCTGCTCAAACCCGGCATGAGGGTGGTTGACCTGGGCGCCACGCCGGGGGGGTGGTCGCAGGTGGTGGCGCAGAAGCTGGCGGGCCAGGGGAAGGTGATCGCGCTCGACCTGCTGGAAATGGCGCCCCTGGCCGGCGTGACCTTCATCC
>JAJXTJ010000023.1 GCA_021783895.1 Pseudomonadota bacterium
GGATATTTATAATCATTGGGATTAATGGCTTGATTTTTTCTATTTTGGAATGGAAAGAAGCTAGGCGTGAAAAACGCGATGAAACAGAAGCTGGACGCATTGTAAGAATTCAGTCAGTCATAATTGATATTACAGAACTTTCTCAGAAGATTGATAGACTTAACCCAGAAATCAAGTTTAGCGAAGCGCGTGATTTATTAACTGAAACTTCGCGCAAACTTCGTAGGCTCGTTTCTCCATTTTCTCGTGACGATAGTTTAAAAGATCCTATTGTGAAATTGCTTTCCGTATTAGATGAAACGCAAAAGTCTCTTAATTCAGTGCGCCCTATTGACATCATTTCCGAGAATAGCGCTCCTCAATCAGTCTATTTTGCAATTCAGGAGAATTTTGCAAGTATTAGCAATTCGGTTGCCGAGATACTTGGTTTGTTCGAAAGTAAAAATTTAAGTGGTGAAAATCATGTCTGAAACTAATCAAGTGGATAAGATTATGGCCTATCTTGACCGGCTAACCGAAGCCACTAAATTAGGTCAGATTAGCTGGTCTGAAGCGAACCCTACGACTATGGTGTGGGAAAATAAAGATAAAGGTGGACGTTTAGTTCTGCAAAAACTTCTAAACAGACTCGAAATAGGTGACAGCGGAGTTCAGAGGGTGGAGGGGCAATATGTGTTACAAGGTTTTGATTTAGATGGTAAAATGCAATTAGTACTCAAGGAGAAACCGGATACCAGTGTTAATATAAAATTGAAGACCTTGTTTGAAATCGCGACAAGTATGTTATTTCAGAAGTCAATTGATTTTCTTGGCTCAATTGTTCCAGAATAGATATAACTCAGACTTCTTAGCATTAGCACTTGAACATTACATGGGGCGATTGCGGGTAGTAGGCAAGGTATAAAATGACAGTTCCCCAGCGCCCAAATTTTTCGCTTCTAGTGTGCCAATATCAAATTGGAACCCGAATAATCCAGTGCCCAATTTTGTCCGAACCGGCGAACCGATCACAACTCGAAACCGGGCGTCCGCTGTAGGCAACAACGATTGTATGCACCTTGGGCGTGTGGGGGTCAATTCGTCGATTCCGCCTATTCCGCAAACATCTCCCGCAATACCTTCAACACTTTGGCAGGGTCGATCTCGCCCACTTTTTTTACCAGACGTTGCTTGTCCAGGGTGCGTATCTGGTGGAGGACGATGGAACCTTCCTTTCCGGCGAAGGATACGGCGATGCGGAAGGGATTGGGGTTCAGGCTCGAAGTGAGAGGGGCGGCGATGACGGTTTTGAGGTGGGCGTTGAGTTCGTCTGGGGAGACGATCAGGGCGGGACGGGTTTTCTGGATTTCACTGCCTTCGGCGGGGTCAAGGCGCACCAGGTAAACTTCGCCGCGCTTGGGATTTACCATGTCCAATCCTCGTCGTCACTGCTGAGGCTCACGGGAAGCTCGCCCCATGGATTTTCGTCTTCTTCCGCCTCCGCCATTTCTTTGGCTGCGGTTTCCCAGCCTTCGCGGGGATTCTTTAACAGGCTGATGCGTATGCCGTCGCTCAAGGCCTCCAGCTCAACCTGCTGGCCTTCGGCGAAGTGATATTTTTCCAGGAGTTTTTTCGGAATCCGCACTCCGCTGGAGTTTCCGATGGCGACGATTTTGCTTTGCATGGCGGCCTCAAATGTAATTACAGAGTAATTATATTCTCTCCGTTCGACCATTACCAGCCTGCCGGATGGCGGTGCTTCAGTGCTTATCCTTCCAGTTCCACCACTTGAGCTTTTCCGGCTCGTGCAAAACATTCCCGGCGTAATACACCGCGCAACGCAGCACGTAAAGCATGCAGCGGTCGAGCTTGCCGCCGGCGTTGAGGCGCAGCTCGTCGTAAAGCGCCTGCGGGTTAAGCCCGGCGAGATCGCGGACGCGGCGAATGCCGAGCGACCATAGGTCTTCGGCGATGGCCTTGCCGACGCCGGGGATGGTTTTCAGTTCGCGTAACGCAACCGCTTTTTCATCAGGCATGGCTCGCGATGGCGGCGAATTTCTCGAAATAATCCGGGAAGGTCTTGGCGACGCATTTGGGATCGTTGATGCGCACCGGCACATTACCCAGCGCCACCAGGGAAAAGCACATTGCCATGCGGTGGTCGTCGTAGGTATCGATCTGCGCGTGAGGGATGAGGCGTGAGGCGTGAGGCGGGGTGACGCGGATGTAGTCCGCGCCCTCTTCCACCGTAGCGCCGACTTTGCGCAGTTCGGCGGCCATGGCGGCGATGCGGTCGGTTTCCTTGACCCGCCAGCTGGCGATGTTGCGCAGGGTAGTGGTGCCATCGGCGAACAGCGCGGCGACGGCGAGGGTCATCGCGGCGTCGGGAATATGGTTGCAGTCGAGGTCGATGGCTTTGAGTCTGCCGGTGCCGCTGGCTTCGATCCAGTTGTCGCCCATTTCGATTTTCGCACCCATCAGCGCCAGCGCCTCGGCAAAACGCACGTCGCCCTGGATGCTGGCCTTGCCCACGCCTTCGACCCGCACCGGGCCGCCGCCAATCGCGCCGGCGGCGAGAAAATAGGAAGCGCTCGAAGCATCGCCCTCGACATGGATCGCGCCGGGGCTGCGGTACGCCTGTCCGGCACGGATAGTGAACGCCTGCCAGCCTAGTCGCTCGACCTCGACACCGAAGCGGCGCATCAGGTTCAGGGTGATCTCGATATACGGCTTGGAGGTCAGTTCACCCACCACTTCGATGGTCACTTCCTGCCGCGCCAGCGGGGCGGCCATCAGCAGGGCGGTGAGGAACTGGCTGGACACGTTGCCGCGCACGTTCACCCGCCCCGCCTTGATCTGCGCCGGCTTGACGGCGAGCGGCGGATAGCCTTCGTTGCCGAGGTAAGTAATATCGGCGCCGAGCTGGCGCAGGGCATCGACCAGGTCGCCGATGGGACGCTCGTGCATACGGGGCACGCCGGAAAGCTTGTAGTCGCCGTGCGACAGCGCCAGGGCTGCGGTCAGCGGTCGAAAGGCGGTGCCGGCGTTGCCCAGGAACAGGTCGGCCAGCTTCACCGGAAACTCGCCGCCCACGCCCTCCACCCGGTAATCCCGGCTGTCGCCGTGCTGCGTCCAGTTGACGCCCAGCAGCTTCAGCGCAGCCAGCATATGCCGGGTATCATCGGAGTCGAGCAGGGCCTTGACCTCGGTGACGCCCTCGGCCAGCGCGGCCAGCAGCAAAGTGCGGTTGGAAATGCTTTTCGAGCCGGGGAGCAGAACGGTGCCGCTGACGCGGGGAATGGGAGAAAGATCGAGATATTCCATGGGCAATGACTTGAGTAAAGATTCGATTTACCGCAGAGGACGCAGTTCAATTATTGTTTTGCTATCCATTTGTTACGTGCTGCGCTGGCATGGTTGAAAACCCGTTCCAGCGCCGCCCCGTCGGCCAGCTCCAGCATGGCATGAAGGCGGGCAAGCTGCGCCTGGTAAACTTCGAGCTCCTTGATCAACGCAGTGCGATTGGACAGGCAGATGTCGCGCCACATTTCCGGCGAGCTGCCGGCGATCCGGGTGAAATCGCGGAAGCCGCTGGCGGCATAGCTGAACAGCTCCTCGCTGTTGCTGCGCGAGGCGATGTCCTCGACCAGGGCAAACGCCAGCAGGTGCGGCAGGTGGGAAACTGCGGCGAAGACCTCGTCGTGGGCCTGCGGCGTCATTTCCCTGACCGTCGCCCCACAGGACTCCCACAGGGCGCGCACCATGCGCACTGCCGCAGGGTCGATCTCGGGCACGGGCGTGACCACGACGTTGCGGCGCTGGTACAATTCGGCACTGGCGGCGGCGGCCCCGCTTTTTTCAGCGCCGGCGATCGGATGCGCCGGCACGAACTGCGCCAGGTGGCCCGGCAGATGCTGGCGCGCCAGCGCCACCACATCGCATTTGGTACTGCCGGCATCGGTAACGATGGTCCGCGCCGACAGATGCGGCGCAATCGACGCCATCACCGCCGCCATCTGCCCGACCGGAACGGCCAGCAATACCAGATCCGCATCTCGCACCGCGCTGGCGACATCGGCTGCAACCCGGTCTATCACTCCGAGACGCAATGCCTGCTCCAGATTTCCCGCAGAGCGCCCGACGCCGACGATTTCCCGCACCGCTCCAGCCTCGCGCAAAGCCAGCGCAAACGATCCGCCGATCAGTCCGACGCCAAAGATGACAAGTTTATTGAGCATGAAAGCAATAAACCACGGGGCACACGGGGGGCACGGGGATATCTGCCCGAAACCCCATGCTCCCCGTGTGCCCCGTGGTTGGCATAAGCTTCAAATACTTCTGCCGATGGCCCCGGCTATCGCGCCCAGGCTGACCATCAAGTCTTTCATTTCCTGCGGGGTGAGCGCCTGATCGGCATCGCACCAGGCATCGCACGGGCTGGGGTGCATTTCCACCAGCAGGCCGTCGGCGCCGGCGGCGATGGCCGCGCGCGACAACGCCGGCACCATCCACGCCTTACCGCCTGCGTGGGAGGGGTCAACGATCACCGGCAGGTGAGTTTCCTTCTTCAGCACCGGGATGGCGGTCACGTCGAGCACGTTGCGGTAGTAGGTTTCAAAGGAGCGGATGCCGCGCTCGCAGAAGATGATGTTGTGGTTGCCGCCGGCGGCGATATATTCCGCCGACATCAGCCATTCGGAGATGGTGGCGGACATGCCGCGCTTGAGGACGACCGGGATATTCAATCTGCCGACTTCCTTGAGCAGGTCGAAATTCTGCATGTTGCGCGTGCCGATCTGGATCACGTCCACGCCGTACTCAAGAAATGAATCGATGGTGCGCACGTCCATCAGTTCGGTAACGATGGGCAGATTGTGCCGGTCGGCGGCCTTGCGGAACATCGCCAGACCTTCCGCGCCGTGCCCCTGGAAGGCGTAGGGACTGGTGCGCGGCTTGAAGGCCCCGCCACGCATCATGCGGCAGCCGGCATCGACCACGCCCTGGGCGGATTTCTCCATCTGGTCGTCGGTTTCCACCGAGCACGGGCCGGCAATAATCTGCACCTGGTTGCCCCCCAGCGGAATGCCCTTGATGTCGATCACGGTGTTTTGCTTGTGCCATTCACGCCCGACGATCTTGTAGGGCTTGACGATATGCATGGCTTGTTCGACGCCCGGCAGGGCTTCGAAATACTCCTGCTCCAGCTTGCGCTCGTCGCCGATGGCGCCGATCACGGTGCGCTCGGTACCACGCGAAATATTGGCTTCCAGGCCGGCTTCCTTGATTTTTTTGACGACGGCGTCGATCTGTTGTTCGGTTGACTCGCTGCTCATTACGATGATCATTTTTTCAACTCCTCAAGTGCCCGTTCCAGGGCCTGCAAAAAAACCTTGTTTTCGCCTTCCAGCCCGACGCTGACGCGCAGGTGTTCAGGCAATCCATAATTGGCGACCGGTCGCACAATCACGCCCTGCTTCAGCAGGCTGAGATTGATAGCGGCGGCATCGCCCACTCGCACTGCGACGAAATTTCCGTAGGAAGGAATGTAAGCCAGCCCCAAGCGTTTGAAACCCTCCGTCAACTGCACCATACCGGCAGCGTTGATTGCCAGACATTCGTCGAGAAATGCAACGTCCTGCATGGCCATCACCGCCGCCGCCTGGGCCAGGCTATTGACGTTGAACGGCTGCCGTACCCGGTTCATCATGTCCGCCACCTGCGCGCTCGCCAGCGCATAGCCCACGCGCAAGCCCGCCAGGCCGTAAGCCTTGGAGAAGGTGCGGGTGACGATCAGATTCGGAAACCGTTTCAGCCAGCCAACGCTGTCGCTTTTCATCGCATCGGGCAGGTATTCGGTATAAGCCTCGTCCAGCACCACCAGAACATTCTCCGGCACGCGTGCTATCAGTCCAAACAGTTGCGCGGGGTCCAGCAGCGTGCCGGTGGGATTATTGGGATTGGCGATAAACAGGAGGCGGGTATCCCCTTCGATGGCCGCCAGCAATGCCTCGGGGTCATGACCGAAATCCTTCGCCGGCGCCTCGATGCCGCGCGAACCGGCCGCCTGGGTCGCCAGCGGGTAAACGGCGAAGGCATGCTGGCTGTACACCGCGGAGGACTGCGGCGTCAGGAAGGCGCGCGCCACCAGCTCCAGCACGTCGTTGGAACCGTTGCCCAGAACGATTTGCTCAAGTCCGACGTCATGCCGTTCCGCCAATGCGGTTTTCAGCGTGAAGCCGCTGCCATCCGGGTAGCGCGCGAGCTCCATGATCGCGTTCTCGATCGCCGCCAGCACGCGCGGACTGGCGCCGAGCGGGTTCTCGTTGGAAGCCAGCTTGACGATATCGCTTTCCTGCAGGCCCATTTCCCGTGCCAGTTCGGCGATCGGTTTGCCCGGCTGGTACGGTGCAATGGCGCGGATGTAACCCGGTGCTAGTTTGCTCAAAGCCATCTCTAAAGTTCAACCATAAGTTCTTAAAGTACCGCCACGGGATAGGAACCGAGGATTTTCAGGAAGGCCGCCTTGTCGGCGAGCTCTGACAACGCCAGAGCAACTTTCTCATCCTGGCGATGCCCTTCCACATCCACGAAAAACACATACTCCCAAAGTCCCGAGCGGGAAGGCCGGGATTCCAGTTTGGTCATGCTCACTTCATGCCGGGCAAGCGGCGTCAGCAGCTCGTAAACCGCACCCGGGCGGTTCCTGGCGGACATCGCCAAAGAGGTCTTGTCCCGGCCGGAGGGCGCGGCGTCATGCGGGCCAATCACCAGAAAGCGGGTGGTATTGTCGGGTTTGTCCTCAATATTTTCCGCCAGCTTTTCCAGCCCGTAATGCTCCGCCGCAGCCTCGCCCGCAATCGCCGCAGATGCGCCATCCTCGGCAGCCAAACGCGCTGCCTCGGCATTGCTCACCACCGCCACGCGCTCCACTCCCGGCATATTCTGGTTGAGCCACTCATGGCACTGAGCGAGGGACTGCGCATGCGAATAGACTTTCTCTGTCTTGTCTGGCGCACCCGCCTTGCGCAGCAAAAACTGGTGCACCCGCAGATCGACCTCGCCGCAGACCTGGAGAGGCGTCAGCAACAGCAGGTCCAGGGTCGTGCCGACCGCGCCGCCCGTGGAGTTTTCCACCGGCACCACCCCGTAATCCGCCAGCCCTGCTTCCACCTCGCGGAACACCTCGTCGATCGAAGCGCAGGGACGAATCAGTGCGGCATGACCGAAATGCTTGATGGCCGCAGCCTGGGTGAAAGTGCCTTGCGGCCCGAGAAATGACACCGACAGCGGCTTCTCCAAGGCCAGGCAGGCCGACATGATCTCGCGGAACAGGCGCGCCACGGTCTCGCTAGAAAGGGGGCCGGGATTGTTTTCCTTGATCCGGCGCAGCACCTGCGCCTCGCGCTCGGGGCGATAAACCGTGCCGTTCTTCAGGGCGCCGATGGCCTGGGCGTGCTCGGCGCGGCGATTGACGAGCTTCAGCATCTCGCCGTCGATCGCATCAATGCTGGCGCGGTGTTGCGAGAGCTCCTTATCCATGTTGCTGCTCGAACTCGCGCATGAATTCCACCAGAGCTTGCACCCCTTCCAGCGTGATGGCGTTATAAATCGAGGCCCGCATACCGCCTACCGACTTGTGCCCTTTGAGACCCGCAAGGCCGCGAATATCGGCCTCGGCCAGGAATGCGGCATCGAGTTCAGGGCGGGCGAGGGTAAACGGCGCATTCATGCGCGAGCGGCTGGCACGCTCAACCGGGTTGCGATAGAGCGCGCTGGCGTCGATCGCATCGTAAAGCAGTTTCGCCTTCTCGACATTGGCGCGCTCCATCGCCGCAAGCCCACCCCTCCTTTTCAGCCACTGGAATACCAGCCCGGCGATGTAGATGGCGTAAGTCGGCGGCGTATTGAGCATCGAGCCGTTATCGGCGTGAATCTGGTAATCGAGCATCGTCGGCATGCCTGGCATGACGCGACCGATCCGGTCCTCGCGCACGATGACCAGCGTCAGGCCGGCGGGGCCGACGTTCTTTTGCGCGCCGGCATAAATCAGGTCGTAGCGAGACACGTCAACCGGACGGGAAAGGATATGCGAGCTCATGTCCGCGACCAGCGGCACCGACGCCGGCAGTGCCGCGCAATCGTGCACCTCGACGCCATGGATGGTCTCGTTGGTGCAGACATGAAGGTAAGCCGCACACGGATCGAGATCGAATTCACCGACTGCGGGCAGACGGGCGAACCCCTCCTCTTCGGTCGACACCGCGCAACGCGCCTTGCCGAGGCGTTGCGCCTCCTTGAAAGCCTTTTTCGACCAGGAACCGGTCACCAGATAATCGGCTGAACGTCCGGCAAGCAGATTGATCGGCACCATCGAAAACTGGAGCGTCGCACCACCCTGCAGGAACAGCACCTTGTAGTTAGCGGGGATGCCCATCAGCGTGCGCAGGTCGGCCTCGGCCTGTTCGATGATGCCGGTGAACGCCTTGCCGCGATGGCTCATCTCCATCACCGACATGCCGCAGCCCTGCCAGTTAAGCATCTCGTCGCGCGCCTGCTCCAGGACCTCCTCCGGCAATGCGGCGGGACCGGCGCTAAAATTGTAAATTCGTTCCATTCTTAAGAACCTTTTTTACCACAGAGACACAGAGGCACAGAGGAAAGCCGAGAAACTCTTAGACACCGACCACCTTGTTGAAATGCTTTTGAACTTCTCCGTTCCGTGCCTCTCTGCCTCTGTGGTTTAATAAATTCATTCCGCTTCCTCTTCCGAGTCCGCTTCCACCACGCGCTCCAGTCCGATCAGCTTCTCGCCCTTGTCGAGGTTGATCAGGGTTACGCCCTGGGTGGCGCGTCCCATCTCGCGGATTTCGCTGACGCGGGTGCGGATCAGCACGCCGCCGGTGGTGATCAGCATGATTTCGTCTTCCGCGTTCACCAGCGTCGCCGCCACCACCTTGCCGTTACGCTCGGAGGTCTGGATCGCGATCATGCCCTGGGTACCGCGGCCATGGCGGGTGTATTCGGTGATCGAGGTGCGCTTGCCGTAGCCGTTTTCGGTAGCGGTGAGCACCGACTGGGTCTCGTTCTCCGCGACCAGCAGGGAAATCACCTTCTGCCCCTTGCCCAGCCGCACGCCTATCACGCCGCGCGAAACGCGGCCCGTGGCGCGCACGGCGGCCTCGTCGAAGCGCACCGCCTTGCCGCCATCGGTGAACAGCATCACGTCATGCTGGCCATCGGTGATATCCACGCCGACCAGATAGTCGTCCTCGTCCAGATTGATGGCGATGATGCCCCGCTTCATCGGGCGGGAAAAATCGGTCAGCGGCGTTTTCTTGACGATACCGCTGGAAGTCGCCATGAAAATGAAATGGCTATCGTC
>JAJXTJ010000024.1 GCA_021783895.1 Pseudomonadota bacterium
ATATGGGCTGTTTCGAGATTGCCAGCCTGTATTACGCCGCCCGTCACCCGATCACCGTGCTCTACCGCCCGCCCAGGCTGAAATGGTTGCAGCCCCTGATCGACGCCGGGCGTGCTCGTGGCCAGACGACGCTGGCGCCCACCGACCTAGGTGGGGTGCGGGCGTTGCTCAAGGCGTTGCGGCGGGGAGAAGCGATCGCCATTTTGCCCGATCAGGTGCCAAGCCAAGGCGAGGGGGTGTGGGCCGATTTTTTCGGTCGTCCAGCCTACACCATGACCCTGGTCAGTCGCCTGGTTCATTCCACCGATGCCGCAGTGGTGCTCGCCGCCGCTTTCCGCCTGCCGCACAGCCAAGGGTTCGAGCTGTGGCTGGAACCCCTGCCCGATGGGATGCCGGAGGATCCGGTAGCTGCGGCCCGCTCCATCAACGCGGCGATCGAAAGCCTGGTGCGGCGGAGACCGGAGCAGTACCTGTGGAGCTATAACCGGTACAAAGTGCCGAAAGGCGCCGAGAGGGGAGAGGCGTGAGGCGGGTGACCGTAATTTCAGAATGGATTTGGCGTGGCGAGTTCATGGCGAGCGGACAATGCCATTCACCCCTCACTCCTCACTCCTCACCCCTCACGCTCCCATGATGGCTCGCCTGGGCATCTTCATCATCTGGCTGCAGCACTTCCTGCCACTGGCCGTGCTCGCCCGTTTCGGCGAGGGTTTCGGTTTTCTGCTTTACGCATTCGGGAGCGAGCGCCGGCGGGTGGCGCGCATCAATCTGCGGCTGTGCTTTCCGGAGATGGGCGATGCGGAAAGAGAACGGCTGGTGCGGCGCCATTTTCGCGCCTTCGGACGGAGCGTGCTGGAGCGCGGCATCCTGTGGTGGTCTTCGAAGTCGCGCATCCAGAAGTTGATCCGTATCGAAGGGCTGGAGCACTGGCAGGCGGTGGCCGACAAGCCGGTGATCTGGCTCGCCCCCCACTTTGTCGGACTGGACATGGGCGGAGTCAGGCTGACCACGGACTACCCCCTGGTTTCGATGTACAGCAAGCAGAAAAACCCGCTGTTCGACGCCCTGCTGCTGCACTCCCGCACCCGGTTCGGCAATTCTCCGATGGCGTCGCGCCAGGCCGGGCTCAAGCCGGTGGTGCGGGCAATGCGCCAGGGCTTGCCGTTCTACTACCTGCCGGACATGGATTTTGGCGCGCGCGATGCCGTGTTCGTGCCGTTTTTCGGCGTGCCTGCCGCCACCATCACCGGGCTGTCGCGAGTGGCGAAAATCGCCGGCGCTGCGGTGGTGCCCTGCGTCACCCGCCAGCTTCCCGGCGGTGCGGGCTATGTGCTGAAATTTTACCCCGCCTGGGAGTCTTTTCCCGGCGGGGATGTCGAAAGCGATACTCGACGCATGAACGCTTTTATCGAGGAGCGCGTGAGGGAAATGCCGGAGCAGTATTTCTGGCTGCACAAGCGTTTCAAGAGTCGCCCGCCGGGGGGAAAGAGGTTTTATCAATGAGCCCGGAAAAGCGTTTACTGCGTCCTCTGTGGTTTAATTGCTGCAACTACTCAGGTACGGTTGTTTTTCTCTTTCCCCTTGCAGGGGGAAGACCGGGATGGGGTAGCAAAGGTGGCGTAAAATTACCCATTTCCCCAACCCTCTCCCACAAGGGGAGAGGTGGCAAACGTGAAAGGCGCTGATTTTGATATGGGGAAATTTGTGAGTTTCCGGAATCCGGATGACGCGGAACTTCGCGCCCTCCTGAAAAAAGTCAAAAATATCGCCGTGCTCGGGCTGTCGCCCAAGCCGGATCGCCCCAGCTATTGCGTGGCGAAGGCGATGCAAGGCTTCGGCTACAACGTCATCCCGGTGCGCCCGGCTACTGCCGAGGTGCTGGGACAAAAGGCCTATGCCACCCTGCGCGATGTCCCCGATCCGGTCGATCTGGTGGACGTGTTTCGCGCCGCAGAACACCTGGACGCTATTGTTGACGAATGTATTGCCTTACAATTGCCGTCAATCTGGATCCAGGAAGGCATCATCAACGAGGCCGCTGCGAAACGGGCTCGCGCCGCCGGCATGACGGTGGTGATGGATCGCTGCATCTACAAGGATTATGTTGCCTTATGTTCTTAAACATTATTGCCACAGAGATCACAGAGCGCACAGAGAAAATACTCGCAGTGCTTACCTCTGTGCGCTCTGTGGTTAAGTAAAGAATGCTATTGAACTTTACCAAAATGCACGGCCTGGGCAACGATTTCGTGGTGTTCGACGCGATTTCGCAAAGCGTGAATTTGACCCCGGCCCAGTTCCGGTTTGTCGCCGACCGGCACTTCGGCATCGGTTGCGACCAGATATTGCTGGTGGAGCGCGCCACCCGGCCCGATGCGGATTTTCGCTACCGCATCTTCAACGCCGATGGCGGCGAGGTCGAACAGTGCGGCAACGGCGCGCGCTGCTTCGTGCGTTTCGTGCATGACAAGAGGCTGAGCCCGAAAGCCGAGATTCGTGTGGAAACGGCTTCCGGCATCATCGTGCCGCGCCTCGAGCCGAATGGCCAGGTGACGGTGAACATGGGCGTGCCGCGCTTCGAGCCTGCGGAGATCCCTTTTATCGCGGAAAGGCGCGCGCTCACCTATACGCTCGGCCTGGAAGGCAAGATCGCCGAAGTCAGCGTGCTATCCATGGGCAACCCCCATGCGGTACAGTGGGTGGAAGACGCAGACAGCGCGCCGGTTGCCGTGGAAGGGCCGCAGATTGAAAGCCACCCGAGCTTCCCTGCGCGGGTCAACGCCGGCTTCATGCAGGTGCTCGACCGCAGTCGCATCAAGCTGCGGGTGTACGAGCGCGGTGCCGGCGAAACCCTGGCTTGCGGCACCGGTGCCTGTGCCGCAGTAGTGGCGGGGATCATGCGCGGATTGCTGGATGACGAGGTGAGGGTGGCGACACGGGGCGGGGAGTTGACCATACGCTGGGAAGGAGAGGGGCGTCCGGTGTGGATGACCGGCCCGGCGGTGACGGTATTCGAAGGACAAGTTAATCTTTAAGGGGGGAAGTTCATGGGTCTGAATTCGGAAGCGGTCGCGCGGTATTTGCATGAAAATCCGGAGTTCTTCGAACAGCATTCCGCGATGCTGGCGGAAGTATTTATCCCGCACCCCCACGGTGGACGGACGATCTCCATCGCCGAGCGCCAGCAGCTGGCGCTGCGCGACAAGAACAAGCTGCTGGAAACCAAGCTGCGCGAGCTGATCCAGTTCGGCGAGGAAAATGACGCCATCAGTGAAAAAATGCATCGCCTCAGCCTGTCGCTGCTCGGTGCGCGCGATCTGGACAGCGCGCTGAACACCGCCTATTTCAACCTGCGCGAGGACTTCGACATTCCCCACGTGGCGATCCGTATCTGGTCCGGCGCGGATCTGCCGGCACGACCGGAGTTCATGGGGGCGGCGGTTGAAATGCGCGCCTTCGCCGACGAACTGGTCACGCCGAAATGCGGCCCGCAGTTACTTGAGGAAGCACCCTCCTGGTTCGGCGAGGCCGGATCGAGCCTGCGCTCCTTCGCCTACGTGGCGATGCGCTCGGAACAGCCCTTCGGTATTCTCGCCCTGGCCAGCGAAGATGCGCAACGCTTTTACCCGGAGATGGGCACGCTTTACCTGAAACGGCTGGGCGAACTGGTTGGCGCGGCGCTGCTGCGTTATCTGAAATAAATAAAGCATCCAGCTATCAGCTATCAGCGGTCAGTCAAACCCTCGCGGTTTTAGGCTTCAAGCTGACAGCTGACCGCTGAAAGCCGACAGCTAATCCATGATCTCAAGCGACAATTATCTGCAAGGCTTTCTCGATCATATCGCCAGCGAGCGCCGCCTGTCGCCCCTGACTTGCGCCAGCTATGGCCGCGACGTCGCCGAGCTGCTGAAGCTGGCGGGCGAGATTCCCCTCGACCAGTTGCAGATCCACCAGGTGCGCCGCTTCGTCGCGCAATTGCACGGTCGCGGCCTGGGCGGAAAAACGCTGGCGCGCATGCTTTCCGCCTGGCGTGGTTTCTATGCCTGGCTCGCCCGCGACCACGGTTTTACCGGCAATCCCTGTGCCGGCATACGTGCGCCGAAATCCGTTAAGGCCTTGCCGCAGGCGCTGTCGCCGGACGAGGCTGCACGCCTGATGGAAATCCCCGCAGAGGGCGCCCCCCTTGCCCTGCGCGACAAGGCGATGTTCGAGCTGTTTTACTCCTCCGGCCTGCGCCTCTCCGAACTCGTCAGCCTGCCGCTAATTCAGATCGATTTCGCCGCCGGCATGGTGCGGGTCACCGGCAAGGGCGGCAAGACCCGCGAAGTGCCGGTGGGGCGTTTCGCGCTGGAGGCGGTGCGGAACTGGCTACCGGAGCGGGAAAAGCTCGCCAAGCCTGAAGAATGCACCTTGTTTGTCGGCAGGAACGGCGTTCGCCTGACGCCGCGCGCCGTGCAGTACCGCGTCAAGCAATGGGGTCTCAAACTGGGTATTTCGGCGGATGTGCATCCGCATGTGCTGCGCCATTCCTTCGCCAGCCATGTGCTGCAATCCAGCGGCGATCTGCGCGCGGTGCAGGAAATGCTCGGCCACGCAAACATTTCGACGACCCAGGTATACACGCACCTGGACTTCCAGCATCTGGCCAAGGTGTATGATGTCGCACATCCGCGTGCGAAGAGAGTTTCCACCAAGGTATCCGGGAGTGAACGTTAGAATGGGCAATTATTTGAAAGCCCCCTTTTTTCTGTTTCAGAAACGCCCTGAATTGCTGATCAATGCGGGGCTGCTGGTGTTTTTTCTGTGGTTGTTGACGCGCTGGACCTGGTCGTTTTTCCCGGTATCCCAGAGTGTGCCGCCAGGAATGCCGCCCACTCAGGTGGCAACCGGGGATGCGGTTGCCGTGATCGGCAAGGCCCACCTCTTTGGGGGCGCTGCCGAGCCAGCCGCGCCGACCGGCCTGACTGCGCTGAATTACAAGCTGCTCGGAGTATTCGCCACGCGCGAGCGGGAAGGCATGGCGGCGATCATCAATACGGGCGATCCGAAAAACAAGGCGGTGCGTGCCGGCGAGGAAGTCGCGCCGGGAATTGTGCTCGATATGGTTTTTGCCGATCATGTCCTGCTGCGCCGCCAGGGGGTGACGGAACGTCTCAACCTGGATAGCAAAGGGGGCAAATTGCTTGCCTCACCGGCGGCTCCGACCCAGGACGTGGAAATGCTGGGCGATGGCAGTTACCGGGTTGCGCGGGCTCGAGTCCAAGGCATGCTGCAGGGCGCCGGGCAGGGGGAGCTGTTCGGTTCGGTGGCGAACGCGCCGAATGGGGGGGTCTCGGTTGTCTTGCCGCCGGCCAGCCCGGTCCTGCAGCTGGGGCTCAGGTCGGGTGACGTGATCCGGCGCGTCAATAATCAGGCCATCCATCAGTCTGCGGATCTGGCCAAGCTGGTGCGCGAATTCGGTCGAACCGATAATATTCGGATCGAGGGGTCTAGAGGTGGCAAGCCACTTGCCTTGAGCTACGTTTTATATTGAACCTAGGTTGAATGGATACGCAATGTTGAAAAAATGGTTACTGATCGGCCTGTTGTGCTGCCCCCTGATGGTGGCGGCCGCAGAAAGCGAGAAAATTACGCTTAATTTCGTCAACGCGGATATCGAGTCGGTGGTCAAAGCGGTCGGCATGATCAGCGGCAAAAATTTCGTGCTCGATCCGCGGGTGAAGGGGACGGTCAACATCATTTCTTCCAGCCCGGTCTCCAAGGAGCTGACCTACCAGATATTGCTGTCTGCCCTGCGCTTGCAGGGCTTCGCCGCCATCGAGGGGCAGGGCGTGACCAAGATCGTGCCCGAAGCGGAGGCCAAGCAAAATTACAGCCCGACTACCGATGGGAAACTTGCCGCCAGCGGCGACAAAATCGTTACCCATGTTTACCCCCTGCGCTACGAGTCGGCCAACCAGCTGGTACCGGTACTGCGTCCGCTGATTTCCCCGAACAACACCATCGCCGCCTACGTCAACACCAATACCCTGGTGATTACCGACTATGCCGACAATGTGCGTCGCATCAACAAGATCATCGAGGCGATCGACCAGCCGAACAACGGCGACGTGGTGACGGTCAGGCTGGAACACGCCTCCGCCACGGATATGGCCCAGGCGGTCACCAAGCTGATGTCGGACACCGGTACGCCCGGCGTAGCCGAGCCCACCCGGCGCATCGTCGCGATCGCGGACAGCCGCACCAACAGCATATTGCTGCGCTCCGACAACCCCTCGCTGATCCTGCGGGCGCGCGCGATTATCGCCGGCCTGGACGTCGCTACCAGCGTTGCCGGCAACATCCATGTGGTTTACCTGAAAAACGCCGACGCCACGAAGCTGGCGCAAACCCTGCGCGCCATCATGTCGGGCGAGACCGCCCCCGCGACGGCAAGCACCGCCGCCCAGCCCACCTCGTTTGGGCAGCCCGTCCAGCTTGGTCAGCAGGCACAACCCAGTGGCGGTGCGGGGGCAACCGCCAGCGGTTTCATCCAGGCCGATGTGGCGACCAATTCCCTGATTATCACCGCCCCCGACAACGTGTACAACACCTTGCGCGCCGCAATCGACAAGCTCGACGTGCGCCGCGCCCAGGTTTATGTCGAGGCCCTGATCGCCGAGGTGTCGACCGACAAGGCGGCCGAATTCGGCATCCAGTGGCAGTTTCTGAACGGGATCAACAACAATTCGTTGAGCGCGATCGGCGGCACCAATCTGGCAGCGGGTGGAAACAACATCATCACTGCGGCGGGCAATATCACGGGTCTGGGGGAGGGCCTGAATATCGGCATCACCAAGGGCATGATCAATATCCCCGGCTTCGGCAACGTGGTCAATCTTGGCGTGCTGGCGCGGGCGCTGGCCACGGACGCCAACACCAATATTCTGTCCACGCCCAACCTGCTGACCCTGGACAACGAAGAAGCCAAAATCATCATCGGCCAGAACGTTCCCTTCGTCACGGGTTCCTACGCACAGACCGGAGCCACCGGAACCGCAACCGCAACCCCGTTTCAGACCATCGAACGCAAGGATGTCGGGCTGGTGCTCAAGATCAAGCCGCAAATTTCGGAAGGAGGGACCGTCAAGCTGCAAATCTATCAGGAAGTTTCCAGCGTCGTGAGTGGCAGTTCTGCTAACACGGCTGGCCCGACTACCAACAAGCGCTCGATCGAGTCCACCGTGCTGGTGGACGATGGCCGCATTATCGTGCTGGGCGGCCTGATGCAGGACGATGTGGAGGACGGTCAGGACAAGGTGCCGCTGCTGGGCGATCTTCCCGTGGTCGGCGGCCTGTTCAGCTACAATAAGCGCCATCGGGTCAAAACCAACCTGATGGTGTTCCTGCGGCCTTATGTCCTGAAGGATGCGGAATCCTCGACTTCCCTGACGGACAGCCGCTACAACTACATCCGCGACCAGCAGGACGTGAATCGCCTGTCGCATCATGCCATTCTGCCGGACATGCCGGTACCGCAATTGCCTGTCCGGACGCCCGCGCCGCAGACAGTCGGCAAAATCCAGCCGGTAGCGCCCTGAACATGCTCGACTCCCGCACCACCAAGCTGCTGCCCTACCATTTCGCCAAGGCCAACGGGGTGATTGCCGCGCGACTTTCCGAGGAAGGCGAATACCAGATATGGGTGCGCGAAAATGCTTCCGCTGCGGCACTCGCCGAGACGCGGCGGGTGCTGGGAAGCACGATGCGCGCTGAAGTCCTGCCGACGCCGGAATTCGAACGGCGCCTGAGCCAGGCATATGGCAGCGCGGATGGCCATGCCGCCAGCGTCATCGATGACATGCAGGGAGAATATGACCTGCAACAGCTCACCCAGGAATTGCCGGAAGTGGCGGATCTGCTCGAAGCCGAGGGCGATGCGCCGATCATCCGGCTGATCAACGCCCTGCTCACCCAGGCGCTGCGCGAACGCGCCTCCGACATCCACATCGAGCCCTATGAATCGCGTTCCGTGGTGCGCTTTCGTGTCGACGGCGCGCTGCGCGACATCATCGAGCCGCATCGGGCATTGCACGCGGCGATTGCTTCCCGCATCAAGGTAATGGCGCAGCTCGACATCGCCGAAAAACGGCTGCCCCAGGACGGGCGCATCGCCCTGCGCCTGGGCGGTCATCCTGTCGATGTGCGGGTTTCCACCCTGCCTACCGGGCATGGCGAGCGCGTGGTCCTGCGCCTGCTGGACAAGGAGAGCGGGCGGATGACGCTGCCCGCCCTGGGCATGGACAGCGAGATTCTGGCCAGGCTGGAAGAACTGATCCGGCTGCCTCACGGCATCGTGCTGGTCACCGGGCCGACCGGCTCCGGCAAGACCACCACGCTGTATGCCGCCCTGTCGCGACTCGATGCGGGCAGCATGAACATCGTCACTGTGGAAGATCCAATCGAATACGACCTCGACGGCGTCGGCCAGACCCAGGTCAATCCACGCATCGACATGAGCTTTGCCCGTGCCTTGCGCGCCATCTTGCGCCAGGATCCGGATGTCATCATGGTCGGCGAAATCCGCGACCTCGAGACTGCGCAGATCGCCGTTCAGGCCTCGCTGACCGGGCATCTGGTGCTGGCGACCCTGCACACCAACAGCGCCGTCGCCGCGGTGAACCGTCTGACCGACATGGGCGTCGAGCCCTTCCTGCTGGCGTCCAGCCTGCTCGGCGTCCTCGCCCAGCGCCTGGTGCGCTGTTTGTGCCCGGATTGCCGCCGCGCTTATACCCCCGATGCAGGCGAACTGGCGGCGCTCGGCCTGCCCTCCCCGCCGGCACAGCTTTACGCGCCGGTCGGCTGCCCGGCCTGCAACCATACCGGCTACCGGGGGCGCACCGGCATTTACGAGCTGCTCCAACTCGACGAAGGCTTGCGCCGCATGATCCACGACCATGCTCCCGAAGCGGTTTTGCAGGAACATGCCCGCAGACACGGCATGACCACCCTGAGGGACGATGGCATGCGCTGGGTGGAAGCCGGTCGGACTTCCCTGGAGGAAGTGCTGCGAGTGACGAGGGAAGGGTAAATGGCTGGTTTTAAATATGAGGCGGTAGACTCCGCTACCGGCAGTAGCCGCAAGGGGGTGCTAGAGGCCGATACCCCCCGCCAGGCGCGCGCCTGGCTGCGCGATAACGGCATGGTGGCGCTGGCGCTGGAGCCGCTTGCCGAAGATACCGCCGCGTCCAGAACCAAGCGCTTCAAGCGGCGCGGTTTATCCGCCAACCAGCTCAAT
>JAJXTJ010000025.1 GCA_021783895.1 Pseudomonadota bacterium
TCCGAGCTTCTTTCCATGCCAAAATAGAAAAAAGCAAGCCAGTAATCCCAAGGATTATAAATATCCAGAAGTCCCATTTTTGCCAAAAATTTTCATGTAAAATCAATAAAATTGGATGAATAGCATCATCAATAGCTTTAGATATTTCAGCATTCATATCGTTTCCAGAAGTTCACCCTCATTCATCATCTCTATATCGAGTTCAATGGCTGAGAACGGCTATATATCAGTCGGAAAATTTGATCCAAATGGAAGCACGAAGCAGCATTATACAATGTTGACGTGCAATGATTCAGATTGCCCACCATCAAACCATCTCAAAATAATGGCAAGCCGAATGCGACGTTAAAACCATTGCAACATCATAGGTTCATTACGCGCTTGCCACAAGCATATAACGCATTTCCAGCCTTGACGAGCAACCAAAGGGGTCGAAAGAGGCTTCGAATATTTCTTTGCGGGAAATAGGGGACGTAGCCCGATTAACCGGCATTTTCAATAGCTCTCAGCTCATCGACGGCGCAACAACTCTCAAACCCCGCTTCTCACAAGAAGGTGGGGTTTTTTTGCGCCGCGTGCGTTGCATCATAATGAAAGGATACCGAAGGCGCGACATCATGAAGCTTGCAATTCGGATTGAATGAAGTTATATTAAAATATAACTCAACTCAACCCAACCCAACCCAACCCAACCCATGGAGGTGCATCATGTACACAACCAATCTGCGCAAGGTCGGCGGTTCGGTCATGCTGGCCGTTCCGCCAGCGTTTCTAGATCAACTGCACCTGCAAGCTGGGGCTACGGTCGGCGTAGCCATCACCGATGGCCGCCTGGTGGTCGATCCCAAGCCCAGGCCGCGTTACACGCTCGCGGAATTGCTGGCCGTCTCGGACTATTCACAACCGCAACCGGCTGAAGAACGTGAATGGGTCGATGCGCCCGCCGTGGGTGGCGAGTTGATATGAGGCGTGGTGACATTTACCTGGTTTCGCTTGATCCGATTGAAGGGCGCGAGCAACGCGGTAGCCGTCCTGTCTTGGTCGTGTCGCCTGCCGAGTTCAACGAGGCAACCAAGTTGCCGGTGATCTGCCCGATCACGAGCGGCGGCGACTTCGCCCGCCGCATCGGGTTCGCCGTTTCGTTGACTGGTATCAAGACAGCCGGCGTCGTTCGCTGCGATCAGCCCCGTGTGCTCGATCTTGGCGCGCGCAATGCGCGCAAGGTGGACACCTTGCCAGAGTCAATCATGGAAGAAGTGCTGGCGAAACTGGCCCCGATTTTCGAGTGAGCAGAAACAAGCAACGAAATAGGGGGCACCCATTGGCTGGCCCCGTGTCAAGCATGGGCAATAGGGGACGTAGCCCGTTAACCTGGCATTTTCAATAGCTCTCAGTTCTCCGACAGCGCAATAACTCTCAAACCCCGCTTTTCACAAGAGGGCGGGATTTTTTACGTTGTAATTCGGCTTGAAACCAGTACACTAAGTGATATAATTTGAAAATGAAGCGAGTATTCAAAATCCGCCACTTCTGCCGATGGATGCGTAAGACGGAATTGACCGATAACGCGCTGTGCGCTGCGGTGGCCGAAATGGCTCAAGGTTTGGTCGATGTCGATCTTGGCGGCGGTGTGGTCAAAAAACGTGTTGGATTGGCGGGTCGCGGCAAACGTGGCGGAGTCAGAACGTTGGTTGCGACCAACAAAGGGGGTCGGTGGTTCTTCGTCTTTGGATTCGAGAAGAATACGCGGGCCAACATCAGCGACGATGAACTGGAGGCCTTGAGGGACATCGCGCAGGAGTTGCTGGCCAGAACGGGGCGGCAACTCGACTTGGCGGTCGAAGACGGTACGTTAGAGGAGATTTGTCATGACCACAAAGACTAAGACCAAAAGCTCGGTTTTCGAGGCCGTACACGAAACGGCGAGTGACCTCCATCGTCTGGGCTTCATCGATCAACGCAAAATGCGCAAGTTTGATTTTTTGTGCCTCGATCCGATTCCTAATTACGACAGCGAAAAAATCCGTGCCCTGCGTGACCGCCTCAAGCTGAGTCAGGCGGTGCTGGCCTCTGTGTTGAACACCAGTCTGTCAACTGTGCGGCAGTGGGAAGTTGGTGATAAGCACCCTAGCGGACCATCGCAAAAACTGCTGAATCTTCTGGAGCGTAAAGGGCTTGAAGCCCTGATTTGACCAAAGATGCCACGACCAGGGAAAATACGGAGTTTTAACCCGGCAACCGGTTTAGCATCCGCAATCTTTTCAATTCGGCTTCCGCATGAACAGCGGCTTCCTGGTTTTCTATGCCTATGACACCTTTGACCGCTTCTTCCATTCCGGTTATCGCCATTGACGGCCCCTCCGCATCCGGCAAAGGCACGGTGGCACAATTCGTCGCCCAGGCACTGGGCTTCCATTATCTCGATAGCGGCGCCTTGTACCGGTTGTTGGCCCTGGCGGCAGCGCGGCGCAGCGTGTCGTTCGACGAGGAGGAGGGGCTGGCGCGCTTGGCGGAAGGATTGGACATTCGTTTCGATGGCGGCGAGGTGTGGCTGGATGGCGAGCAGGTGGGGGAGGCGATTCGCACCGAAGATTGCGGCAACGGCGCCTCGTGCATTGCCGCCTATCCCCGCGTGCGTGCGGCGCTGCTGGATCTGCAACGCGCCTTCCTCCAGGCTCCGGGGCTGGTTGCGGACGGGCGCGACATGGGCTCGGTGGTATTTCCTGGTGCGATGCTCAAAATATTTTTGACCGCCAGCGCCGAGGTGCGCGCCGATCGCCGGTATAAACAGTTGATGGAAAAAGGAATGCATGCTAATATCGCACAGATTTTGCATGACATCAGGCAACGCGATGAGCGCGACAGCGCGCGGAGCGTGGCCCCATTGCAAAAATGTGCGGATGCCAGCCTGCTGGATACCAGTTCCATGACCATTGTCGAAGCGGTGGACGAGGTGCTGGCGCGGTTCAAGCAGGTTCGTGTCCGATAGGCGCCTCTAGCTCCTACAGTTTTGCCGGTTGGCTGAAACATTTCTTTCGCGGCATGTTTCCCATTTCGGACTGTAAGAAACTTCTGGCGGGTGATAACTAACCCCGTTGCTTTTGCCATCCTGGCGACAGCCGGGCTTTTTCAGGTTTTTTAAACAATGACTACTGCTTCCCCTTCCGTTTCACTAGATATCGAAAGTTTCGCCTCCCTGTTCGCAGAGAGCTTGTCCCACCAGGAAATGCGCGCCGGCGAGGTCATTACCGCCGAGGTTGTGCGTGTCGATAACGACAGCGTGGTGGTCAATGCCGGCCTGAAATCCGAAAGCGTCATCGACGCCAACGAATTCAAGAACGACAAGGGCGAAATCGAAGTAAAACCGGGCGATTTCGTCAAGGTTGCGATCGAAATGCTGGAAGACGGCTATGGTTCGACCAAGCTGTCGCGCGAGAAAGCCAAGCGCGTCGCCGCCTGGCTGGATCTGGAAACCGCCATGGAAGAGGGCACGCTGGTCAGCGGTATGGTCAATGGCAAGGTCAAGGGCGGCCTGACCGTGATGGTCAATGGTATTCGCGCCTTCCTGCCGGGTTCGCTGGTGGATATCCGCCCGGTCAAGGACACTACCCCCTACGAAAACAAGGAAATGGAATTCAAGGTCATCAAGCTGGACCGCAAGCGCAACAACGTTGTGGTTTCGCGCAAGGCCGTGCTGGAGCAGAGCCTGGGCGCCGAGCGTCAGGCACTGCTGGGCAACCTGAAAGAAGGCATGGTGGTCAAGGGTATCGTCAAGAACATCACCGACTACGGCGCGTTCGTGGATCTGGGCGGTGTCGACGGCCTGCTGCACATCACCGACCTGGCCTGGCGCCGCGTCAAGCATCCTTCCGAGGTGCTGGCTGTGGGGGATGAAGTCGAAGCCGTGGTGCTCAAGTTCGATCAGGAGAAGAACCGTGTTTCCCTGGGCATCAAGCAACTGGGCGATGATCCGTGGGTTAATCTGTCCCGCCGCTACCCGCAGAGCACCCGCATGTTCGGCAAGGTGACCAACCTGACCGACTACGGCGCGTTCGTCGAAATCGAACAGGGCATCGAAGGCCTGGTCCACGTTTCCGAAATGGACTGGACCAACAAGAACGTGCATCCGGGTAAAGTGGTGCAACTGGGCGACGAAGTCGAAGTCATGATCCTGGAAATCGACGAAGAACGCCGCCGTATTTCCCTCGGCATGAAACAGTGCAAATCCAATCCCTGGGATGATTTTGCCGTTACCCACAAGAAGGGTGACAAAGTCTCCGGTCAGATCAAGTCCATCACCGATTTCGGCGTGTTCATCGGCCTGCCTGGCGGCATCGACGGTCTGGTGCATTTGTCCGACCTGTCCTGGAACATGCCGGGTGAAGAAGCGGTGCGCAACTACAAGAAGGGTGACGAAGTCGAAGCCATGGTGCTGGCGATCGACGCCGAGCGCGAGCGTATTTCCCTGGGTATCAAGCAGATGGAAGGCGATCCGTTCACCAATTACGTGGCCGTTAATGACAAGAACAGCGTCGTCAAGGGCATCGTTAAATCGGCAGATGCCAAGGGTGCGGTTATCACTCTGGACGGCGAAGTGGAAGGCTATCTGCGCGCTTCCGAAGTGTCGCGCGACCGTGTCGAGGACATTCGCACTCACCTCAAGGAAGGCGACGAAGTCGAGGCCAAGATCATCAATATCGATCGCAAGAACCGCAATATCAACCTGTCCATCAAGGCCAAGGATATGGCGGACGAGGCCGATGTGATGCAGAAGATGTCGGCCAGCGATACCGGTACTGCCGGCACCACCAACCTTGGCGCGTTGTTGAAGGCCAAGATGGATACGAAGCAAACTGGCCAATAACAATTAAATTTCGGAAGGTCAAAGCTGATGACAAAATCGGAGCTTATTTCGAAGCTGGCAATGCGTTACCCGCAATTGGTCACCAAGGATGCGGAACTGGCGGTGAAGACGATCCTCGATGCAATGGGAGAAAGTTTGTCCCAGGGAGAGCGCATCGAAATCCGGGGCTTCGGCAGTTTTAGCCTGAATTACCGGCCACCCAGAGTCGGGCGCAATCCCAAAACCGGCGGCAAGGTGAGCGTGCCCGAAAAGTACGTGACACACTTCAAGGCGGGCAAGGAGTTGCGCGAGCGGGTTGATGCCAATTAAATCGGGTAAGTTGGGTTACTGACTAACCGGAAGGCACGGCGGCATAATCGAAAGATCATGCCGCCTTTTTATTGGAAATCAGCTGTCAGCCATCAGCGGTCAGCTTTCAGCAAGGTTGGTCGATTCAAGCTGACAGCTGATGGCTGATAGCTTATAGGAATTACATGCGCTACTTGTCCTGGTTGCTTGGCTTCATTCTGTTCCTGCTGGCCATCGGCTTTGCGGTGAAGAACGGCGGGGCCGTCGTGGTTCATTATTATCTGGGGTACCAGTGGCAGGCGCCGCTGGTTCTGGTGATCCTGGCGTTTTTCTTTGCGGGTGTCGCGGTCGGCGTGGCGGCCAGCCTGGGCTTCATATTCAGGCAACGGCGTGAAATCTTTTCCCTTAAGCGGGAAATTCGGGCCAGGGCGCAGGCGGACAAGAGTGATGAGTAATGCTCATCGCTTACCTCCTGCCCATTACTGATAACCCATAAAGATGGAATTCGAATACTGGTGGCTCCTCACTCTCCCGCTGTTCTTCAGCCTGGGCTGGTTGGCGGCGCGGATCGATATCAAGCATCTCCTGTCGGAATCGCGCAGGTTGCCCGCCTCCTATTTCCAGGGGCTGAACTTCCTTCTCAACGAGCAGACCGACAAGGCGATCGAGGCTTTCATCGAAATCGCCAAGGCCGATAACGAAACGGTCGAACTGCAATTTGCGCTTGGCAGCCTGTTCCGCCGGCGCGGCGAGGTGGAGCGCGCCATCCGCATGCACCAAAGCCTGCTGGAGCGCAGCGACCTGGAAGAGGAAAAGAGACTGACCGCGATGAACGAACTGGGTCAGGATTACCTGAAAGCGGGCTTGCTGGACCGTGCCGAGCAGGTTTTCAGCGAGTTGCAGCAAACCCGCTACTCCAGCGGGGCTCTGAAATACCTGCTGGAAATTTACGTGCTGGAAAAGGATTGGCTCAAGGCCGTTGAGGCAGCGCGCCGGCTGGGCGAGATTTCCAGCCACTCCTATCAGGTCGAAATCGCTCATTTTTACTGCGAACTGGCGGCCAGCGAAATTGCCCATTCCGACCATGCCACGGCACGCGAGCATCTGGATGAGGCGCTGCGGGTGAATCGCGACAGCGTGCGCGCCAACATCCTGCATGGCGACATCGACATCGCCGAAGGGCGGCACGAGGCCGCGATCCAGTGCTGGAAGCGAGTTGAAACACAAAACCCGGCACATCTTTCTCTGGTGGCGGAGCGCCTTCTGGCGAGCCATCGCACGCTCGACCGGTTTGCCGAAGGCATGGATCTGCTGCGCGGCTACCTGGCTCGCTACGGCTCGCTGGATATGCTGAACGTGATTTTTCAGGCCGTGCTGGAAACCGAGGGGCCGCAGGTCGCCTATCATCTGGCGCGTGAAGAGGTGCGACGCAATCCCAGCATGCGCGGCCTCGACCGGCTGCTGGAGGCGCAACTGATGGAAGCCCCCGCCGAGCGCAGGCAGGATCTGCAGCTGGTGCATGATTTAATTCATCAGCACTCCGCCGGACTGGCGTTATATCGTTGCGATAACTGCGGATTCAGAGCGCGCCAGTATTTCTGGCATTGCCCCGCTTGCGGCAAGTGGGAAACCTATCCGCCGCGCCGCAGCGAGGAAACCGAAGTGCTGGTCAAGGCCAGTATGCAGGATTTAATGTAATCATGAACAATCCTAAAATCATCGTCGCTCTCGATTTCGCCGCCCAGGAAGAAGCATTGGCGCTGGTCGACCGGCTTGACCCCAGGCTGTGCCGGCTCAAGGTGGGCAAGGAAATGTTTACCGCCTGTGGTCCGGTGCTGGTGGATACGCTGATGCAGCGCGGATTCGAGGTTTTCCTCGACTTGAAGTTCCACGATATCCCCAACACCGTGGCCAGCGCCTGCAAGGCAGCAGCCCGGCTTGGCGTGTGGATGGTCAATGTCCATGCACTGGGCGGGCGACGCATGATGGATGCGGCGCGCGAGGCGCTGGAAGGCGCGGCCTCGCGGCCCAAGCTGATCGCGGTGACCGTGCTGACCAGCATGGGGCAGGCGGACTTGAATGAATTGGGGATTCCGGGTGAGCCGCGCGAAACGGTGCTGCGGCTGGCAAAGCTGGCGCAGGCCAGCGGCCTGGACGGGGTGGTGTGTTCCGCTCAGGAGGCGCAGCCGCTGCGCCAGGCATTGGGAATGGATTTCTGCCTGGTGACGCCCGGAATTCGTCCGGCGAACGCCGCGCAGGACGATCAGGTGCGGATTGTCACGCCCGCCGAGGCAATCCGCCTCGGCTCGAATTATCTGGTGATCGGCCGGCCCATAACCAAGGTGGCCGATCCCCTGCGGGTTTTACAGCAAATCAATCTTGAACTTAGTGGAGAAAAACAATGAAAGTTAGCGTGATCGGCACCGGCTATGTCGGCCTGGTGACAGGCACCTGCCTGGCCGAAGTGGGCAACGATGTATTGTGTCTGGACGTGGATGTGAACAAGATTAACATTCTCAAACAGGGCGGCATCCCGATCTACGAGCCGGGCCTGGAGGACATGGTCAAGCGCAACGTGGCGGCAGGCCGGCTGCGCTTCACCACCGACGTGGCCGAGAGCGCCAGGCATGGCGTGATCCAGTTCATCGCCGTGGGCACGCCGCCGGACGAGGACGGCTCCGCCGACTTGCAGTACGTGGTCGCCGCAGCGCGCGCCATCGGACAGAACATGCAGGAATACAAGGTGATCGTGGACAAGTCCACGGTGCCGGTAGGAACCGCCGACAAAGTCCGAGCCGCCGTCCAGGAAGAACTCAGCAAGCGCAATCTCGACTCCTCTCCCTTCAAGGGGGAGGTTGGGAGGGGGATGGGTTTGGAATTCAGCATCGCCTCTAACCCGGAATTCCTCAAGGAAGGCGCGGCGGTGGAAGACTTCATGCGCCCCGACCGCATCGTGCTCGGCGCCGATGACGCCCGCGCCGTGGAACTGATGCGCTCGCTGTATGCCCCGTTCAACCGCAACCATGATCGCCTGATCGTGATGGACATCAAGTCCGCCGAACTCACCAAGTACGCCGCCAACGCCATGCTCGCCACCCGTATCTCGTTCATGAACGAGCTCGCCTTGCTGGCCGAGAAAATGGGCGCGGACATCGAGAATGTACGCCACGGCATCGGCTCCGATCCGCGCATCGGCTACCATTTTCTTTATGCCGGCTGCGGCTATGGCGGCTCCTGCTTCCCCAAGGACGTGCAGGCCATGCAGCGCACCGCCAAGGAATACGGCAGCGAGCTGCGCATCCTCAATGCCGTGGAAACGGCCAACGAACGCCAGAAGGAAGTCCTGCTCGACAAGATCACCGCCAAATTCGGCAACGACCTCAGCGGCAAAAACATCGCCCTGTGGGGCCTCGCATTCAAGCCCAATACCGATGACATGCGCGACGCCCCCAGCCGCGTGCTGATCAAGGGCCTGTGGGAACGCGGCGCCACCGTGACGGCGTACGACCCGGTGGCAATGCATGAGGCCACGCGAATATTCGGCAACGATCCCCGCCTTAAACTGGTGGATACGCAATTGGAGGCGCTGGAAGGTGCGGATGCCCTGGCCATCGTCACCGAGTGGCAAGTGTTCCGCGCGCCGGATTTTACCGTGCTCAAAACCAAGCTCAAGAACCCGGTGATCTTCGACGGCCGCAACCTGTACGACCCGAAGGATGTGCGCGCCGCCGGGATCGAATATTTCGCCATTGGGCGCTTGTAAGGACTAACCACAGAGACACAGAGAAATTCAAAACCGAAGAAATTTTTAGTTTTCCTCTGTGCCTCTGTGGTGAAAGAATTGGAACTTATGCTGCCAGATTTCAAAAATTCCCGAGTATTAGTCGTGGGCGACATCATGCTCGATCGTTACTGGTTCGGCGAGGTGAGCCGGATTTCGCCCGAGGCGCCGGTGCCGGTGGTGCACGTCGGTCGCACCGAGGAGCGGCCGGGCGGCGCCGCCAACGTGGCGCGCAATGCTGCGGCGCTGGGGGCCAGGGTTTCCCTGCTGTCGGTGGCGGGCAAGGACGAGGCGGGCGACAGCCTGGCCCGCCTGCTGCACAACGAGAACGTCAACGTG
>JAJXTJ010000026.1 GCA_021783895.1 Pseudomonadota bacterium
CTTCCTGGCCCCAATCGTTGCCGGGGAACAGGCTGGCAGTATGGCCATCCTCGCCCAGCCCGAGCAGCACCAGATCGAACTCTCCAACCTGCCGCAAGGTAGCGGAATAGGATGCTGCGGCTGATTTTGCACCCATTTCGGCCGGAATAGCATAAACCTGCTTTTGCGGCACCGAAACATGGTCCAGCCAAGCATCCCGCGCCATGGCGCTGTTGCGCTTGGGATCGACAGCGGGCAGGCAGCGTTCGTCGCCAAAATAGATATGCCAGGCTGCCCAGTTGGTCTTTAAAGCTCGCAGCCGCTCATACAGGGCGCGCGGGGTATTGCCGCCGGCCAGTACCAGACGGAAGGCGCCGGAATCTATAATCGCCTGCTCGGCGGCACGAGCAATCATGCTGACGGCTTCAATCTGCAAGGATTGCTCCGAAGAAAAAAGATACCAGCGGCAAAGTTGCGGGGGTGTCATATCTTCACCATGGAACAAGCCGCCGCATCACATTGCCATCCATACTACCGACGCCGATCATGCTATTCACGCTGCCTTTCTTTTCTATGCCTTATCACAGTATAGGCCAGGAAGGCGGATGCAGAACCCAATCCGATTCGGGTGGGGGCGGCGACCTGCGGCAAACGGATGCTTTGATAAGGCGAGACTCAGGAAATTCTCATACCTTGATGTAGGCCCAGTTCTCCTTCAGGCGCAGGGTGATCTGCTCCAAGGCGGAGGAGGCAACCCCGATATGCGGTAGCAGTTGTACGTCCACCCCTTTTTCCCGGAGTTTCTTGATGGCCTGGCCGCAGGCCATGAAATCGAGATTGGGATATTTTTCCTGCATCGCGCCGATACGCCTGGCATAGGGAGAGACCTTCGTGCGCAGCAAATCGACACCCCCGCCATTGGCAACGATTTCAACCTGAAGTTTTCGACCGGACCGCCGATAACTATCCAGCAGGTTCTCGGTTTCGTCCAAGGCAGACTTGAGCCGGACCGGATTGGGTGAACTCACGTGAACGAGTATCTTTTGCGGCTCTCCGCTGGCATCGTTGCGCTGCACGCTCTGGAGCATGCGCATCATTTCGGGCTCACCTCCCCGCCCTGTCCAGGCATGGGCAAACCAGCCCGAAGCCCCGCCTATGCACAGCAGCAGGCAGGCCGCCAGGGCCGGCAAATAAGGCGCGCGCAAGCGCAGTCCTTTCCCCGCTGATTTGTTGCGAACGGGAGGATGTTCGTAGGAGTGCCGCACCATCTCCTTCAGCCCGCGGAGTTCGCACACCCGTTCCTTCAGTGCCTCGTCATGCCCGATTGCATCGAAGGCCTGGCTTTTCTCCGCCGCGTCAAGTTGATCGTCCACAAAAGCGTTGAGGAACTCGTCCGAAACGACGCTATCAACCGGTTTCATTTCACTCTCCTGATTTGGCTGATGTGCGCGGACTGCACAGGGGCAAGTTCCTGCAACATTTCCTTCAACGCCCGCCGCGCACGACACAAGCGGCTCATCACGGTGCCGACCGGAATCTCCAGGATGGCGGCGACCTCAGCATAGGAAAATTCTTCCAGATCCACCAGCGTCAGCACCTGGCGCTGGCCCATCGCGAGCCTAGCTACCGCCCCGCGCACCCGGCCCACAATCTGGGTCTGTGCATGTTCATCTTCCGGGGTGGTTTCGTGCACACAACGGTAATCCTCTATTTCATCAATGTCCGCCATCTCCCGGTGTTGCCGGAAATGATCGCGCCAACAGTTGGTCAAAATGCTGAACAGCCAGCTGCTCAGCATTTCCTGATCGCGCAACTGGCCATGATTTTTCAGCGCCTTGGACAGGGTTTCCTGCACCAGATCGTCCGCCAGAGCCGCGTCATGACTCCAGGAGTAAGCAACCCGGTATAGACGCGCACGGCTTTGCTCCAACTGGTCGTGGAAGACATGGGATCGGCAGAACAGGGAAAGAATTTTCATCGTATCGGGATCTCGACTGAATATTGAATTTACAGTATTAAGACGCGGCAGCCAACAAGAATATTCCATCGCGGGTGAATTTAAAAAACGGAATAAATACCCTGCTCCAGCCGTCTTCAACAGCAGTGGCAATGCATCGCCACAACACAACTATTATTCAATTGGAGACAACACAACATGAAATACATCCGTCAATTCCAGCTACTCGCCACGGCGTTCGCACTGGTGCTGTCCTTCGCTTCGAGCGGCGCCCAGGCCGTCGTTGCGTCCACTCCGCAAGCTACCGCAGAGAAGCAAAAAGTGGTATTCCAGGTCAGCGATGGCAACCCGAAAACCTGGAACCTGGCACTTAACAACGCCAAGAACGTTCAGGAGATACTCGGTGCGCAAAACGTCGACATTGAAATCGTGGCCTATGGCCCCGGGATAGGCATGCTTAAATTCGACTCGGCGGTGGCAAACCGGATCGATGAAGCAGTGGGTGACGGCGTCAAGATCGTCGCCTGCGAGAAAACCATGAAGGCGCTAAACCTCACCAAAGACGACATGCTCTCCTCCGCCGGCTACGTGCCTGGCGGCGTGATCGAACTGATGAAAAAGCAGAAAGAAGGCTACGCCTACATTCGCCCCTGATCACAAAAATATCCCGAGGAGGAACACATGAAAAAAACCCTACTGGCTGCCGCAATGGTCGCCGCTTTCGGGCATGCGCCCGCTTCATTCGCCACCAACTGGTTCCAGCTGCAGAACAACGAACAGCCGGCAGCCGCAGCCTATACGTCCTGGGGCTTCATCCAGCCCACCTATACGCATAACGAAGGCGGCACGGTCAGCGGCATTCCCGCTACGGTAAACGGTGCCGCAGTGCCGCCGGGGCTGCGGGCCTACAATGGACAAACGGCCCTGTTCAATCTGGTGGGGCCCGATCAATCCCATACCGACCAGTTACAGATGTTTCGCGCACGCCCCGGTGTACGCGGCGTGATTCCCGGAACGAATGAGAAGATCAACTATTTCGCCCTGGCCGAACTCGGCAATAACGCCCTGACCCGCGAAAAACCGGCGGTACTCACCGACGCCACGATGACTTTCAATTACATCCCCGGCGCGCGCATCCGCGCCGGCCTGGGCCGCCTCCCGCTCGGCGAGGAAGCCATGCAGGGCGTTCAGCTCATGGACTACATCAATTTCACCACCGTCACCGACCAGTTGCTCAACGAACGTTTCGTGGCGCCCTACGCCAATGCGTCGCGCACCCATGCACCCGTGGTGGGCGCGCCGATGGCGATGTCGAAAATCAAGGGCGCCATTGGCGGCTACCGCGATGTCGGCGTCGAGGTGTACGACTGGTTCAACCGGGGCAGATGGGAATATACCTACGCGCTGATGGTCAGCCATGCCAATGGCATTAGTTTCAGCGACGATCTCAACAGCGGCAATCACGATGTGACGGCACGCGTGCAGGCATCCTACGTGTTCCAGGGTCGCGGCCCGAAACGGGAAGACGTCACGGCTTACGCCTGGCATCAGGACGGCAAACGCGCTTATGGTGGCACCGACTACACCCGCGTGCGCGAAGGCATCGGCGCCAAATACCTGCGCCATGGCATACGGGTGAGCGGCGAATACATTCGCGCCAATGGCATGATCTATGTCGCGCCCACACCGCAATTCAACGACATCGGCGCCCCGGCCTTCGAACCGGTCGATTACGTGGCGCTGGATTCCAGCAACAAGGCCGACGGCTATTATCTGGAGACGGGCTGGAAATTTGCTCCCAAGTGGGAAGCGGACCTGCGCTATGACGAGCTCAGCAAAATGACAAACTCGGCCTACGACGAGCGCAAAGCCAGCACCTGGACCCTGGGCGGCCAGTATTTCTACAGCCCCAAACTGCGCTTTGTGCTGAACTACGAAATCCGCGACATCAAGGTCGTTCACCCTGATGCGCAAGTGACCCCCGGACAAAAAATCCAGGGTACAGCCGCGGAGATTATCGGCGCCTCGGCAGGCAATCGGCTCAGCGCGCAGATGACCTGGATTTTCTGACGGCACCAATAGCACCTCGTCCATGGGGCCGCGAACCCAGCCTTTCCTGGCCGGCTCGTGGCCCCTTCTCCATTATGGGTTACCGGCATGATATAATTTGACCAAGATTCAAGGTGATGCTCATGCCGGCCCCAAGCGCAAAAAAACCACAAAAATCCCTGAAAGTTCTTTTCGTCACCCCGGAAATCCACCCCCTGATCAAGACTGGGGGACTGGCCGATGTCAGCGGCGCCCTGCCCGCTGCCCTGCGCGAATTGGGTGCGGATGTCCGTGTGCTGGTGCCGGGTTACCCAAAAATCCTGGCCGGCGCCAGAAACAAACGGTTGCGTCACACCTTTCACGACCTGCCCGAAGCCGGCGAAATCCGCCTGCTGTCGGCCTCGCTGCCCGGCAGCGGGGTACCGCTCCTGATCATCGACTGCCCCCTGCTCTACCAGCGCGACGGCGGTCCCTACCAGAGCCCTACCGGCGTCGACTGGCCGGACAATGCCCGGCGCTTCGCCCTGCTTTCCCGGATCGGCGCCATTCTCGGCAGCGATGCCTCGCCCCTCTCATTCCGTCCCGACATCGTTCACTGCAGCGACTGGCAAAGCGCCCTGGCACCCGCTTTCCTGCATTTCATGCCGGGGAAAAAAGCGGCGACGGTCATGACTATCCACAACCTCGCCTTCCAGGGCATCTTCCCGCCGCACATCGTGGCCGAGGTCGGCCTGCCGCCGGCAAGCTTCAGCATCGAAGGGGTGGAATACTACGGCAATTTCTCCTTTCTCAAGGCGGGCATCTACTATGCCGACCACATCACCACGGTAAGCCCCACCTACGCGCGGGAAATCCAGCAGAAAGCGCTCGGCTTCGGCATGCAGGGGCTGCTCGCTCGCCGCAGCAATAAACTGACCGGGATCGTCAACGGCATCGACACCAGCGACTGGAATCCCGCCACCGATCCGCATCTGGTGCAGGGATACGACGCGGATCATATGGCCGGCAAAGCCGCCAACAAGCTCGCCTTGCAGGAAAAAATGGGGTTGAAGCGCGACCCGGACATCCCGCTGCTCGGCATGGTCAGCCGCATCACCCAGCAGAAAGGCGGAGACCTGCTGCTGGAGATCGCGCCGCAACTGCTGCAAAAGAACGTGCAGATCGTCCTGCTGGGAACCGGCGAAACTGCACTGGAAAACGGCTTCCGCAACCTCGCCCACGCGCACCCGGACAAGGTGGGGGCGACGATCGGCTTCGACGAGGGATTGTCGCATCTGGTCGAAGCGGGCGCGGACCTGTTCCTGATGCCCTCGCGTTTCGAACCGTGCGGCCTCAACCAGATGTACAGCCAGCGCTACGGCACCCCGCCGATCGTGCATGCCACCGGCGGGCTGACGGATACGGTGGAGGATGGCGTCACCGGTTTCGTCTTTTCGCCGATGACCGCCAAGGCTTTTCTGGCCAGCATCCGCCGCGCCCTCGCCGTCTACCCCGACAAGCAAGCCTGGAGCCAAATTCAGCACAACGGCATGACCCGTGAGTTCAGCTGGAAGAAAAGCGCCGAGGATTACCTGGCGCTGTATGGATCAATGTAATATGCCAGTAAGGGAGCAGGAAATTACAAACATACCAATTTAGTTGTAGGGTGGATAAGCGCAGCGCATCCACCCTACGGCCTATACAATAAATAATGGGTCTTCGCGTAAACGTGTGGGTAAAAAGTGGAGTGGTTCATGAACGCAAGGCGCGCTGGCACAGTGTTTCAGCAGTTTGAATACTGCCGGAAAAGTGGCATGCTTTACCCATGGCTACTTCACGCAAACGAAAGCGTCTTCTGGACGCATATGCTTTCCCTGGATTCCGCCCTCTGGATACGGTCAAAGGGATTTTTGGCGACCCCAAAGCACGGGTCATTACCTTGTTTCGGCGCTCAAAAAAACACTTTGCGGCACCTGTGGTCAGGTGTACTCCGGCTGGTACGACCGGAAGACTCGGCGGGTTCGCGATCTGTCCTGCGGCGACACGCGTGTTTACCTGGACATCGAGGTCCGGCGCGTTCGCTGCCGGTGCTGCGGCAAGGTGAAGCGGGAGAAGCTCGACTTTCTGGCCGACAACCCGCTGTACACAAAGCGATTTGCCTGGTTCGTCGGACGGCGCTGCCGACAGTCCACGGTGCAGGACGTGGCGAAGGAACTGAACCTGGACTGGCATACGGTCAAGGAACTGGACAAGCAGTACATGAGAATCCAGTTGGCGCGCGCCGGCACACCTGGTCCAAAAGCAATCGGCATCGACGAGATTTCGATCAGGAAGGGTCACAGCTACCGCATTGTTGTCAGCGACCTGATCCGGGGTCGTCCGATCTGGTTTGGCGGAGTGGATCGCTCGGAGGCCAGCATGAACCAGTTCTATGAGTGGCTGGGGCCGAAGAAGAGCGCGGGCATCCGTCTGGCGGTGATGGACATGTGGAAACCATTTCGCAACTCGACGAGCAAGAGCGCGCCCCAGGCCGCGATCCTGTTCGACAAGTTTCATGTCATGCGCCATCTGGGCGAGGCGCTGGACCAAGTGCGCCGTGCCGAGTACGCGAGGCTGGAGGGTAAGGAACGGCGTTACATCAAGGGCCAGAAATACACCCTGCTCTCGCGCAAGGAAAACCTGACCCTGAAAGGCCGGCAGGCGCTGAAAACTCTGCTGACAGCAAACAAGCGGCTCAACACCGCTTACCTGCTCAAGGAGTCCTTCGGCCAACTTTGGAGCTACCAGAGAGAAGGCTGGGCACGGCGCTTCTTCGACAACTGGCGCAACGCGCTCAAATGGCAGCGCCTGAAGCCTTATGAGAAGTTTGCCGAAATGATTGATCGCCATTGGGATGGGATTGCCGCTTACTGCAAGCCGGAGAACAAGGTCTCGCTCGGATTCGTTGAAGGGCTCAACAACAAGATACGAGTCATCCAGCGCCGTGCATATGGACTGCGCGATGAAGAGTATCTGCGGCTGAAAATTCTTACTTGCATGCTACCGCCTATCTGAATGACATGAGAAATGACCCACACGACTTCACGAAGACCCTAAATAATTTCCGACTCCCTAAGCCTTTCCTGAGCGCAGTCGAAGGGCCAAGCGCATTGCGCCGGATATTCTTGAGTGTGGCAACAAAAGACAAAGCGAAGGGGAATTTTATGGCTGAGGAAAAGAAGGAAGCCTGGCTAAACTACCTGGCACTGACGACCGTGATATTTGCGGTTTGCGCGACGCTGTCCACATTCAAAGGCGGCGGTTTCTCAACCCGCTCCATGATGAGCCAGTCGCAAGCGTCCGATCAATGGGCTTACTATCAAGCAAAGAGCATCAAATCTTATCTCTATCAAATGCAGGCCGATAAATTGGCCATCGAGCTGCTTGCGCTACCGCCTTCAGCACCTGAAAAAGTGGTCACTGCCTATAAAGAAAAAATCGCCGACTACAAAAAGAAGACGGATAAATACGAAAAAGAGAAATCCGAAGCTCAGGAAAAAGCGAAGCAACTCGAATACAGTCGAGACGAGGCTCAAATACATTCCAGGGCGTTTGGCGTGGCGGTCATCTACCTGCAAATTGCCATCCTGCTCTCATCGATTGCCGGCCTGTTGAAAAAGAAAATCGTCTGGTATGGCGGGATTGCTGCTGGCCTGGTCGGGCTGACGTATTTTGCTGATGGATTTTTTGTTTTCTTGTGATCGGCCAAGGGAATAACACCTCCCCGCCCATTTCACAAACAACCCCACAAATCGCCATCACATGACCGACATCCCTAATTCAGCTTATCTTCCAGCTTTCATCCGCCCTATTCTTTCACGACCAAGACTGTTCAGCTCGATTCTGGTCGGAGTGCTGGTTGTGCTTTTTTTACCAAAATCTTTAGCCTTGCACGGAATTACGCGGGCGATAGTCGGCTGGAATGTCGGAGCGTGGCTTTATTTGATGCTGGCGGCTCGCATGATGTTCTGGGCAACCCATGACAAAATGCGTGCCCGCGCTTTAGTGCAGGACGATGGGAAATATGCCGTTCTGGGGATGGTGATCGTCGCAGCCATCGCGTCCCTCGGCTCAATCGTTGCCGAACTTGCCGTGGTCAAGGACATGCACGGCATGCTTCGGTATGCACACATCACCCTCGCCGTGCTGACCATCCTGTCTACCTGGGCATTTACTCAAGTGATGTTTGCGCTGCATTATGCGCATGACTTCTATGTCGCCAAGGAGCGAGGCAATTCAGGCGGGCTGGAATTCCCCAATGCGACTGCGCCAGACTATAGCGATTTTCTGTATTTTGCCTGCGTGATAGGAACCTCCGGCCAGACGGCTGACGTAAATTTCACCAGCCGGGCGATGCGTCGAACAGGGCTGGTACACTGCGTCCTGGCATTCTTTTTCAATACCACCCTGGTGGCTTTGACCATCAATATTGCGTCTGGATTGATATGACAGGTATATATGGCGATCAAGAAAGAAAACAGAGCGAAGCTGATCCCTTTGGTCGCCTTCGGCACCGTTACATGGCCCAAAGACATTGACTTCGACCCAGACACCCTTTACCTCGAAGGCCGACCTGCGAAGCACGAAGAGCAAGCAGCGTAATTGCTACCCTTTAATTTCGTCAGGAGCGGTGAGTGAGATGCATTGTTTCTAGACCTGACCCCGTGGTTCCTGCGCTGCTTCAACTCAAACTGCGCCAGTGGCGGGCGATGCGCTCATCGCCAACGCGCTAACTCTGCTCGACCAAGTCAAGACCGATCTGAATCTTACCCAGGGAGAAGTGACCATGTTAGTTCCCGATATGCCCAACGTACCTCCACAGGATGCGCCGGTGATGATTGCGCAGGCCAACCAGGCGCAATCCAATAATGTAACAAAGACACCCGTATTCGGCGTTTGCTATCCGGCACCGAGCCTAGAGTACACAGGTGACAATACGCTGAGCCCGATAGCGTCGGCACAAACTTACTTTTATTCATATGGACAAAAATCTGTCACCGGCCCCGCAACCGTCACCATCCTGCAACAACCCCAACACGGTATCTTCCGCTTGGTCACAGAGGCCGACCGTGGCACTCTTTTTGCCAGCTCTTCTACTTTTGATCCAACTGCCGCAGAATACGCCTACCTCCCCGAACAAGGTTATGGAAAGGACAGCGCCACAGTAAAAAACAATTCCGGGGGACGGTTACGGTATATTTCAG
>JAJXTJ010000027.1 GCA_021783895.1 Pseudomonadota bacterium
TTACTACTCCGCCCGGTTAAAAAATTCTCGCCCGCCGCGCATCTGGCCGATGCGTTCCAGCAACAGATCGAAATCCTGAGGCTGATCGGCAAAGTTGAGATGTTCGCTGTTGACGATCAACAACGGTGAAGCATCGTACCGGTAAAAATAGCGGCTGTAGCTTTCTGCCAGCCGCGCCAGGTAATCTTCCGTGATCGGCGATTCGTACGCCACGCCGCGCCGCCTGACGCGCTCGATCAGCGACTCCACCGGCGCCTGCAGGTAAATCACCAGATCGGGCGTTGGCGTCTGCAACTGCAAATGGGCATAAATCTGCTGGTACAGGCGGTATTCTTCGTCGTTCAGGTTGAGCCTGGCAAACAGCGCATCCTTGTCGAGCAGAAAATCGGCCACGGTAATGCGACCGAACAATTCCAGCTGCTTCAGGTCACGCACCTGGGATGCGCGCTGGAACAGGAAAAACAGCTGCGTCTGCAGCGCATAGCGCTCCGAATTCTGGTAAAACCGGGGTAGAAACGGGTTGGCATCGGCATCCTCCAGCATCAGCCCGGCCTGGAAGCGCTCTGACAAACGCCGCGCCAGACTGGTCTTGCCGACGCCGATCGGCCCTTCGACCACGATATAGCGGTATTTGTCGGGCATCATGGCCGGCTTCCCTCCATCCTCTCCACCCGCTGATCGACGCATTTCTCCAGACATAGTTCCACGCTCCCGTGCCCGGCTATGATGCAGGATGGCGCGATTTCATGCAAAGGCCGGAGCACGAAGGCGCGTTCGTGCATGCGCGGATGCGGCAGGGTCAGCCCGTGCTCGTGGCAGGTCAGGCCGTCGTAGAGCAGAATGTCCAGATCGAGAATGCGCGGCGCATTGCGGAACTCGCGCACGCGACCGTGGCGGTGCTCCATGTCGAGCAAGGCTTGCAGCAGTTGATGCGGCGCCAGGCCGGTTTCGACTTCGGCCACGGCGTTGATGAAGTCGGGTTGGTCGGCATAGCCCACCGGGGCGCTGCGATAGAGCGAGGAACATGACAACAGCCGGGTTTGCGGCAGATTGCCAAGCTCGACGCAAGCCTTGAGGATCTGCGCGCCGGGGTCGGACAGGTTGCTGCCGAGGCCGATGAAGGCGCGCTTACGAGAGGCGTGAGGGGTGAGGCGTGACGGGTGAGGCGTGAGGTCAAAACCGGATTGGGCATGGCTTTTACTGCTTCCCTCTAACGCCTCACTCCTCAAGGCATCTAAGATTTTACTCCTCACCCCTCACCCCTAACCCCTCACTTTTCGGCTTGCGCCGCCGCCGTTTCCTGGCCGCAGGGGCTTCGTCCTTGATCAGCATCTGGCCGCGCTCGTGGTCGCCGGCATCCTGAAAATCTTCCCACCAGCGGCCAACATCGGCATCCACCTCGCCGCTTTCGCAGCGCATCATCAGGAAATCGAAGGCGGCGCGGAAGCGCGGGTGCTCAAGCAGGCGGAATGGACGCTGACCGGCGCGCTGCAGGAAGCGCGGCTGCATCGTCCAGATTTCCTTCATCACCGCATCGTAGCGGTGGGGAATCGCCAGCTTCTCGCTCTGCGCCGCCAACACCACATCCATCGCCAGGTGCAGCGCCGGAACTGGCTTTTCCCCATCGGCCCGGGATTGCTGCCAGGCAGCCAGCACTTCGTGCCAGAGCAGGGCCGCGAACAGGTAGGCGGGCGAAACCGGCTTCCCTTCCAGGATGCGCTGGTCTGTCTTGGCCAGCGCCAGCATGATGAAACGTTCGCCCATCGGCTGTTCCAGGATCACGTCGAGCATCGGTAACAAGCCATGATGCAGACCCTTCTTGCGCAGCAGAAGGATGCTTTGCACCGCATGGCCGGAAAAAAGCAGCTTGAGCATTTCGTCGAACAACCGCGCTGCGGGAACATCCTCCAGCAATTCGGCCAGCGCCCGGATTGGCTTGATCGCCGCTGGGTCCAGTTTCAGCCCGAGTTTGGCGGCGAAGCGCACGGCGCGCAGCATCCGCACCGGGTCCTCGCGGTAACGCTGGGCCGGGTCGCCGATGATGCGCATCACCCCGGCCTTGAGGTCGGCCACGCCATTGTGGTAATCCCAGATTTCCTGGCTGACGGGGTCGTAGTACAACGCATTGATCGTGAAATCGCGGCGCATCGCGTCCTCCACCTGGGAGCCGAATACGTTGTCGCGCAGGATGCGTCCGCTTTCCTGATCGGTCTGGCGGTCGTCGCTGTCGTTGTTGGTGGCGACGGCAACGGTGCGAAAAGTGGAAACCTCAATGGTTTCCGGGCCGCACATCACGTGGACGATGCGAAAGCGCCGCCCGATGATGCGGGAACGCCGGAACAGATGGCGCACCTCGTCCGGGTCGGCATCGGTGGCCACGTCGAAATCCTTGGGCTCCCTGCCCAGCAGCAGGTCGCGCACCGCGCCGCCGACGACGAAAGCCTTGAAACCCGCCTGCTGTAGCGCCTTCACCGTCTTCAGCGCGCACGGGGTGAGTTGATTGGCGGTAATGCCGTGCGATTTCAGCTTGAAGATGCGCGGATCGCCGTTTTTTGGTGATTTTTTCTGTAAAACACGGCTGATAAATTTACGAATCATGCTTTAGTCTCTAGGGTTCCATCTCGCGGCAAATGAAATTGGCATTTTTTTGGTTCTCATGGTAGAGCGGGGTTGCGTTCCAGTCTGAAAAATTCGGATAGGCGCACGACGAGTTCGCTGAACGAATGGCGGTAGCTGTCATTATACACGGCGAAGGTTTTGCCGCCCAAAGTGGATAGGGCAAGGGCTTGCCGCCGGAATCCCTGTCAGAGAGGGTAATTTGAGGCGGCTTAGTTCCGCAGGGAAATCACCGGCCAGCCCTGCTTTTCCGCATGCGCCCGGAGGGTGTGATCGGGGTCCACCGCCACCGGGTTGCTGACCCGCTCCAGCAGCGGCAGGTCGTTAAGGGAATCGCTGTAGAACCAGCTTTCCCGCACGCCTGCCCAGCCCACCCCACGCTGCTTCAACCAGGCATCGAGGCGGGTGATTTTCCCCTCGCGGAAGCTGGGCATGCCGGCCACCTTGCCGGTGAATTCGCCGCCGTTCTGCTCCGGCTCCGTCGCGATCAAATGCTCGACCCCGAACTCTCTGGCGATCGGCATCGTGACGAAGCTGTTGGTGGCGGTAATGATCGCCACCAGGTCCGCCTCGCGCAAGCTCCGGCCAACCAGGTCACGCGCTTTCTGGTTGATGATCGGCAAAATCTTTTCGCGCATGAATTGTCCATGCCAGACATCCAGCTGGGTCCGCGGATGGCGGGACAGCGGCTTGAGCTGGAAATCGAGGAACTCGTGGATATCCAGCGTGCCGGCCTTGTACTGATCGTAGAACGCCTGATTGCGCGCCTCGTACACCTCGCGGTCGAGCACGCCGCGCTCGATCAGGAACTGCGCCCACTCGAAATCGCTGTCGCCGGAAAGCAGCGTATTGTCCAGGTCAAATAGCACCAGTTGCAAAATCAATCCCCACAATCTTAAAATAAGGCGGAGTATAGCCTAAACCGGACAAGCCGGAACCAAGATGGAGTAATGAGTGATGATCTGAGGTTTTCATTACCCATTCCTCATCACCCATTACCGTAGGGCTCATTTCAACCCCAAATTCTTGTCACATTTTGAGATCATTTGGCTGGTAAGTGACTAAAATGAAAATATGAATTTACCTGACAATCTCCTGCCTCCCGGCTGGTACTGGACCGGACAGGGTCTCTTCGCACTGGTCCTGTTCTGGGCAGTCCGAACCGCCCCCTGGAGCAGGCTCAAGGATGCCAGCCAGCTGAATGTGTGGCTGGGCGCGTGCGTGGTTCTCATGGCGCTCTGGAGCGTCAAGACCGGCATCAAGCCGGGGCTGAATTTTCACCTGCTCGGCGCCACCGCCATGACGCTGATGTTCGGCCCGCAGCTCGCCATGCTCGGGCTTGCCATCGTCCTGACCGCCGTCACCCTGGCGGGCATGAGCGGCTGGCAGGGATACGGCTGGAACGCCCTCATCATGGGCGTCTTGCCGGTCACGGTGAGCTACGCCATCTACTGGCTGACGGACCGGAAGCTGCCCAACCATCTGTTCGTCTACATCTTTATCAGCGCCTTCTTCAGCGGCGGACTGGCAATGGCTGTTACCGGTTTGGGCGGGACACTCTTGTTGCACCTGTCCGGTACCTACCTGCCGGCCTATCTCTACCACGACTACCTGCCCTACTTCATTCTGATGGCCTGGTCCGAGGCAATCACCACCGGCATGGCGATCACCCTGATGACGGTTTACAGTCCGCTCTGGCTAAGCACCTTCGACGATGCGCGCTATCTGAAGCGCAACAAATAATGGGCTTGGATGCAAACTTCCGGCCCGCCCTCTGCACCGCCCGATTTACCCGGATTCCGCTTCACGCCATTCGGGCTGCGAGCTTCCGAGCGGTTGACGGTCTCGCGGCCTGCGCCGGGTGCCTTGGCCTGGAAATCTTCCGCGTTCATGGCTTGATTTGGCGTCTTTGCGGCCTTATTTACAAATCGCCAGGGAATCTTGCCACGCAGCATGGATAACACAGGGAAGCGCATCGGCTTGCCTGCGGCTACAGGCCCGTTATCCTGAAAAGCTCAGTTGAACCACAGAGGCACAGAGAACTCAGAGGAAAAACAAAGCATTGTGCTACCAAGCTGGGTCACCCACAAGGTGATAGACGGAAGGCCGGCAACCCGTTGTTTTATGGTATTTCTCTGCGCCTCTGTGGTGAGGAATTTAGGGTTATAATTCATTTATCATCAAGACACAGCCAGGAGCAGCACATGCCTTATTTTGTTTATAAAATCACCCCCCCCTTCAAGCAGTTGGAGAAGATTGCTTCCTTTCCCAATTTCAAGGAAGCCGGCGCGTTTGCCAAATCTGTGCGCATCGGCATGGCTGAGACCGATAAATACACGGTCAAGGTGATTTTTGCCGAGAACGAGCTGGAGGCCGAAGACCTGCTGACCCAGGTGCGTGAGCCGGAACCGATGACCGGCGATGATTACTGAGTAATCGACGGATCAGGAGCCGTGGACGAGCGCGCTTTTCAGGAGGCCTACCGGGCGACCAATCCGCTCGCCTGTCCGTTCGAAAAGGCGATTCTGATCTGCCTGTGTACTTGCCGTGAAGCCAAGCGCATCAATATCGCGGAGCGGGACACGGTGAACTGCCGCGACGCCCAGGCGCATGGGGATTGTTCGTTATTGGTCGGGATGCTGCGGCACAAAGCGACGTTCGCTCTCAAGCTGACCCATGCCGATGCGGTGCTGCCCCATGCCAAGCATGTGAAAGTGCAATGCGGCGGATTGCTCGGGTTGCAGGCCGCGCTATGGCCGGAACAGGCCGGGAAACCACGGGTGGAGGATATTCGCGGTTTGGTGCTGGAGGCGCGTGACCGGTTCGGCAGCTTGCAGGAGCTACCCTACAGCGAGATCGTCAGAGGCATTGCCGGATTTGAATTCAGGCGCAGGCCCGCGCTGAAATAAAATGGGAAGATCAGTTAACCACGGGGCACACGGGGAGCACGGGGAAGAACTAAGGACTTGGGGACATCAAATCATTCATCCAGCGGGTGCTTGGACAGGACGGAATTACGTAACATCTTGATTCTACATCGTTATCACCGTGGTTCAAGTGCTGTTTTTAGATAAACGCTTACCAGCAGGTGCCGCCTTCCCGATAGACGGCCATGATGGACTTGAGCTCATGCAGAACTGCCTGGCGTTCATCCTCGTTGAGTTCCAGCACCTCTGCCATCGGTTCGCCCCGCTCCAGGGCGAGAATGGTCAAGGAAACTTCCTTGCAGCCTCTCTGGCACAGAACTTCGATGCAATGGGCGATTTTGGATTGATCCATATTCAAGATTCAAGGCGTTGAGGTCAAGGCGGTACAATGACATGATTTTAATGCAAATGCATTTTTGCCACGAGAAATAATTTGAAGCCATCTGACAGCCTGCAACGTTTCATGTTCGAGCACGCCGCAGTGCGCGGAGAGATCGTTCATCTGGACGCGACCTGGAAGGCCGTGATGAAGCGGCACGATTACCCGCTGGCACTGCGCACCGTGCTTGGCGAGCTGATGGCGGCGGCGGCCTTGCTTTCCGCCACGCTTAAATTTTCGGGTTCGCTGATCATGCAGATTCAGGGCGGCGGGCCGGTCAAGCTGCTGGTGGTGGAATGCGGCGCCGACCTGACGATGCGCGCCATGGCTCACTGGGAAGGCGATCTGGCCGAAGATGCGAACCTGCCCGAGCTGGTGGGTGAAGGGCGGTTCGTGATCACCATCGACCCTAAAAATGGCAGGCAGACCTATCAGGGCATTGTTGACCTGGAAGGCGGCAGCGTGGCTGCCGTGCTGGAAAACTACATGCAGCGTTCCGAGCAGCTCGATACGCGGATTCGGCTCGCTGCCGACAGCCATGGCGCGGCGGGCATGTTGCTGCAGAAAATGCCCGATGGTCCGGAGGCCGATACGGATGCGTGGAACCGCGCCGTGCATCTCGGCGCCACCGTCAAGTCGCGGGAACTGCTCGACTTGCCGGCACGCGAGATCATCCGTCGCCTGTTCCATGAGGAAGACATCCGCCTGTTTGACGGCGCACCGGTGCATTTCGGCTGCACCTGCTCGCGCGAGCGGGTTGCCAATGCCTTGCGCATGTTGGGTTACGACGAGGTCCGCTCCCTGCTGGATGAAATCGGCTACATCGAGGCCGACTGCGAATTCTGCAACCAGCATTACGTGTTTGACGCGGTGGATGCGGAGCAGGTATTCGCCAGCGATGTCGCCAGCCCGTCCAGCCACACCCGGCACTGATCCAAAATGTAACTATTCAGGCTAACTGACCGCCCATGGTTTTTTACCGCAAAGGGCGCAAAGGAACGCGAAGGAAGCGGGGTAGGCAGGGTGGGTAGCTTTGATCGCCCAACTCGCAAAACAAGTCAGATTGGCCTTGTTTTGTGTATTACTTGATGTTGGTTTGCCTTGTGAACCTTTGCGGTGAAAGATTTTAATGAGTAGTTCTACAAATGAAAGCGGCGCAGAGCGGCTGCGCATCGACAAGTGGCTGTGGGCGGCGCGTTTTTTCAAGACGCGCTCCTTGGCGGCGGAGGCGGTCGAAAGCGGCAAGGCGCATCTCAACGGGGTGCGCGTCAAGCCGGCGAAAGCCGTCGGCATCGGCGACACGCTCGAAATCAGAATCGGCCCGTTCCAGTTCACCGTTGTCGTCTGCGGCCTGTCCCCGCGCCGCGGCCCGGCCAGCGAGGCGGCGCAGCTCTATCAGGAAACCGCCGAAAGCCGCGCCGCGCGCGAGGCGCTGGCGGCGCAGTTGAAGGCCGAGGCCGTTCATGGCGATACGCGCCAGGGCCGTCCCACCAAGCGCGACCGGCGCCACATCGTGCGGTTTACCGGTGACTGAAGCCCATGGGCGCAACGCGGCGAACAGGATAAGATATCATCAAGTTGGATCAACTTGACTGACTACGGTTAAACACGGAAAGGACTTGCTTCATGCGCACCATCGGCCACCGCAAAGCGCGTCCAATTATCAATGGGTGGAGGAGATTTTCCAGTAGACGCCCGTCTTTGAACAAAGGTCTTCCAAGCCGGTATTGCCGAGCACGCCGTTGATCGCCTGGAAGTAATATTTCACATTGACCTTGAGGCCATTGCCGAAATCCACCTGGATGGTGGCGCTGTCTTTGCCTACGTAGTTTGGGTCGGGAAGGTAAAAATACAGGGCGGCAGCTGGATCAACTGGGTCACCACCACTCGGCAGGATAGTACCTACATCGGCCTGGGTAACCAGACGCAGCACCCCATGTTTGGGCTGTTGCAATACAACGGTGGTTGCAGGGCCAGCGACGGTTTTATTCTCAAATGCCTGCATATAGGCCTGCGCTACAACGATTGGGTCTTCGCCATTCTCAGCCGAGTAATCATGGTTGGGGGCTGGGGAGCAAACGCCAAGGGTGCGTATCTTTGTTGTATCGCCAGGCTGTGCCTGGCTAGCTTGCGCGATCATCACTGGCACGTTTTGCGGCGGCACGTTGGGCATATCCATGGCAAACATCGTCACTTCTCCTTGGCTGATATTCAGGATCAAAATCAATGGGGTCTCGATTGATCGTCAACTAAAAGGGTTGGCTTCGCATTGTTTTTTTCTCTTGAATGTCATATTCATCCTCTCCTGTTCAGCAAGCTTAGGGTGCGTCCCACGCACCATTTCACTATGCTGGTGCGCACGGCGCATCCTACATTTGCTCACGCGGTCGCGCGGCTGAAAGCGCCTAGAAAATCTCCCGCGTCTCCAAAAACCTGATCTCGGGAAACCGTTCCTGGGTCAGGTTCAGGTTGACCCGGTTCGGCGCCAGGTAGACGTAATCGTCGGCGTTATCCAGCGCGACATTGAAGCCGTGCTTGTCGGCAAGCTTCTTCAGCTCGGCTTCCGGGCCGCGCAGCCAGCGCGCGGTGGCGACATCGTAGGGCTCGAACAGCACGTCAACCCCGTATTCGAATTGCAGGCGGTGCGCCACCACGTCGAACTGCAACATGCCGACCGCGCCCAGGATCAGGTCGTTGCTGGCGATGGGCCGGAACAACTGGGTCGCGCCTTCTTCCGCCAACTGGTGCAGGCCCTTCTGCAACTGCTTCATCTTCAGCGGGTTCCTGATCCGGGCGCGGCGGAAGATTTCCGGCGCGAAGGAAGGAATGCCGGTGAACTTCAGGTCTTCGCCTTCGCTGAAAGCGTCTCCCAGCTTGATGGTGCCGTGGTTGGGGATGCCGATGATGTCGCCGGCATAGGCTTCGTCGGCGGTGTTGCGGTCCTGCGCCATGAAGGTGATGGCGTTGTTCACCGT
>JAJXTJ010000028.1 GCA_021783895.1 Pseudomonadota bacterium
TCATGTTAGTCCCATCCTGCTTTATTTCCAGCCTTTTCAGGAAGCTCATGCCGAGCAGCACGTAGGGCATGCTGCTTTCCTGCACCAGACCGTCCACCTGGTTCAGCGTGAGATTGCCTATTCTCACCGTGTCGAGGGTGACGTGGTAGGCCGGAACTACGCCGTTTGCGGTGGAAACCCTGCCACGTTCGCCGTTGAGGTAGGAAATCCCGAGCCGCTTCGCTTCATCTTTACCCATCGATACCATGGACGCTCCGGTATCCACGACCATGCGCGCGCTGGTGCCATCGATGCTGCCGGTGGTGATGAAATGGCCCTGGAAATCGGCGGTCAGGACTGCTTTCTGGTTACCGCCGCCTTCGGCGGACGGGATGGATGCGCTCTTGCCCATGCCCAGATTCTGGCGCTTGCCGTCGATCTCCAGCATGGCGGTTGTGGAATCGGAGCTGATCAGCTTGACGCCTTCCGGCGAGGTTTCGCCAGCAGCCATTACATGATACTTGCCGCCATTGATGCTGACCATGGCTTTGCCGTTGAACAGGCCGGCCACGTTGACTTCGGTAGCAAGGACACTGCTTGCAACGCATAATGGAATAGCGAGGCCGATCAGGTTAGAATAACGCCATGCTAAACTCATCAGAATTTCCTTAGATCATGCATATCATGAAACCGGTTGCGATTTTTCGCCATGCGCTTAGCGAGGGGCCAGGCTATTTTGCCACATTTCTCGATAATCACGGTATACCCTGGCGGCTGTTCAAAGTCGATGCCGGTGACGCGTTGCCGAACGATGTCATGCAGTTCAGCGGCCTCGTGTTCATGGGCGGACCGATGAGCGTGAACGACGACTTGCCGTGGATACCCCATTCCCTGGAATTGATCCGGCAGGCGGCGCAGGCCGATATTCCCGTGCTTGGGCACTGTCTCGGCGGGCAGTTGATGGCCAAGGCCCTGGGCGGTGTTGTCGGCAGGAACCCGGTCAAGGAAATCGGCTGGGGCGAGGTGGCGGTTGCGGACAATGCCACGGCCAAGATCTGGTTCGGTGAGACCAAAAAATTCGATGCCTTTCACTGGCATGGCGAGACCTTCACGATTCCGTCCGGCGCTACCGGCATTCTGGGTAACGCACACTGTGCCAACCAGGCGTTCGCCTTGGGCAAGAATCTGGGCTTGCAATGCCATATCGAAATGACCGAAGAGATGGTGCGGGAATGGTGTGCGTTGGGTGAGGGAGAAATCGCCTCCGCCAGCGCCAGCCCGGCAGTGCAGCAACCGGCGAAAATCCTGGAAAACCTGGCGGAGCGCGTGAGGACATTGAATTCCGCCGCACAAAAAACCTATAAAAAGTGGATTGAAGGGCTGGTGCGTTAGCCGGAATTATCCTGGAAACCGCAGTTCAAACCACAGAGGTCGCAGAGAACACAGAGAGAACAGTGGGTTACGGCCAGCCCCTTTTGTACCACATGGGTGGCCGGCGACGATGCATTAAGCTTTTGTTTTTCCCCCGAGAACTCCGTGTTCTCTGTGGCTAACTAAGCTTTTCAGGATTATTCATCCGGTAGGGTGCGCCGTGCGCACCATGGTGCGTGGAATGCGCCTACCGCTGCAAGCCGGCTTCGACTTCATCCCGCCGGGCCTTCCCGACCAGAACCTCGATCAGTTCCAGGGCGAAATCCATCGCCGTGCCCGGGCCGCGCGAGGTGATGACCTTGCTGTCCCTGACCACCGGATCGTTTTTGCAGGCGACGCTGGGCAGGTTGTCGACGAAGCCGGGATAGCTGGTCGCCGATTTCCCCGCCAGCAGGCCGGCTTCTGCCAGCACGGCGGGTGCGGCGCAGATGGCGCAGGTGTATTTGCCCTCACGGGCCATTTTTTGCAGCAGGGCGATGATGCGGGGATCGTTCTTCAGATGGATCATGCCGGGCATGCCGCCGGGCAGCGCGATCATGTCGAATTCCTGCGCCAGCGCTTCGTCCAGAGTGGTGTCTGCGATCAGGCGGACGCCGCGGCTGGCGGTCACCGGCTGATCGTCGAGCCCGGCAGAGACAACCTCGATTCTGGCGCGGCGCAGCAGGTCGATAATGGTGACGGCTTCGACTTCTTCGCAGCCCTGGGCGAGGGGAACGAGGACTTTAGGCATATTCAAGTTCTTTTTAACCACAGAGACACAGAGAAAAGCAAGAACATGGGGTTTCTCTGTGCCTCTGTGTCTCTGTGGTGAAAGGTTTTAATCCCGGAAATTCTGGAATTGCAGCGGGAAATCGGTGATGGACTTCTTTATCAGCGTGATGGTTTCCTGCAATACATCCCGCTTCGCCCCGGTGACGCGCACGGCCTCGCCCTGGATGCTGGCCTGAACCTTGAGCTTGGAATCCTTGATCAGCCTGACGATTTTCTTCGCCAGTTCGGTTTCCACACCGGTCTTGACGGTAACAGTCTGCTTGACCTTGTTGCCGCTGATTTTCTCGACCTTGCCCTTGTCCAGGCAGCTCACATCGATGTTGCGCTTGCCGAAGGTCTGGTTGACGATGTCGAGCACCTGTTCCAGCTTGAAGTTGTCGTCGGCATAGATCGTCAGCACATATTCCGCCTGATCGGCGCGCGTATCCGAACCCTTGAAATCGAAGCGGCCGGTGATGACCTTGTTGACCTGGTCAACGGCGTTGCGCAATTCCTGCTTGTCCACTTCGGAAACGATGTCGAATGTCGGCATGGCTGACTCCCCTTTAACCCGCGCAGCAGGTGGATTCGGTGATGAAGTGGCAGACGTAGTCCAGCATCTCCACGGTTTCGATATCGAAGCTGGTGTTGCCCGGCACGCTGAAGCTCTCGCCCGCCTTATAGGTTTTCCAGTCTTTCCCGCCTGCCAGTTTCACCTTGCAGACACCTGCATTAATCTCCATCAGCTCCGGCAGGCCGGTGTTGAAAGTGAGGCTGCCCGGGAAAATCACGCCGACGGTCTTCTTGGCGCCGTCGGGGAACAGTACCGTGTGGGAAATGCACTTGCCGTCGAAGTAGACGTTGGCTTTCTTGATGACGCTGACATTGTCGAACTGGGGCATGATTTTCCTTATACTTAATATTAACAAAATTAGCCACGGGGGCACGGGGAAAACGAGGATTTTTGAACTGGTTTTCCCCGTGAACCCCGTGTGCCCCGTGGTTTAACGGTTTTGAAGCTTCGCTGCAATCCGCAGCCGCAGCGCGTTGAGCTTGATGAAGCCGCCCGCATCGGCTTGATTGTAGGCGCCGGCATCGTCCTCGAAGGTGGCGATGGTCGAGTCGAACAGCGAGTCGGTCCTGGAATCGCGCCCGACCACGATGACGTTGCCCTTGTACAGCTTGACCCTTACCCAGCCGTTGACGTGGCGCTGGGTGTCGTCGATCAGCACCTGCAAGGCTTTCCGCTCGGGCGACCACCAGTAGCCGTTATAGATCATGCTGGCGTAGCGCGGCATTAAATCATCCTTCAGGTGCGCCACTTCGCGGTCGAGGGTAATGGATTCGATGGCGCGGTGGGCCTTGAGCATGATGGTGCCGCCGGGAGTCTCGTAGCAGCCGCGCGATTTCATGCCGACGTAGCGGTTTTCCACCAGGTCGAGGCGGCCGATGCCGTGCTTGCCGCCGAGGCGGTTGAGTTCGGCCAGCATTGCGGCGGCGGAAAGCTTGTTGCCGTTGAGCGCGACCGGGTCGCCGTTGGCATATTCGATATCCAGGTATTCCGCCTGGTCGGGCGCTTTTTCCGGCGACACCGTCCAGCGCCACATGTCTTCCTCGGCCTCGGCGGCGGGGTTTTCCAGGTGGCGTCCTTCGTAGCTGATGTGGAGCAGGTTGGCATCCATGCTGTAGGGGCTGCCGCCGGTCTTGTGCTTCATTTCCACCGGGATGCCGTGCCGTGCCGCATAGGCCAGCAGCTTCTCGCGCGAGAGCAGGTCCCACTCGCGCCATGGCGCGATGATCTTGATTTCCGGGTTGAGGGCGTAAGCGCCGAGTTCGAAGCGCACCTGGTCGTTGCCCTTGCCGGTAGCGCCGTGCGAGATCGCGACCGCGCCGGTTTCCTTCGCGATTTCAATCAGCCGCTTGGCGATCAGCGGGCGGGCGATCGAGGTGCCGAGCAGGTATTCGCCCTCGTAGACCGTGTTGGCGCGGAACATCGGGAACACGAAGTCGCGCACGAATTCCTCGCGCAGGTCGTCGATGTAGATCTGTTCCGGCTTGATGCCGAACTGCAGCGCCTTGTTGCGCGCCGGTTCGAGCTCCTCGCCCTGGCCGATGTCGGCGGTGAAGGTGACCACTTCGCACTGGTAGGTGTCCTGCAGCCACTTGAGAATGACCGAGGTATCCAGCCCGCCGGAATAGGCGAGGACGACTTTGTTGACGTTACTCATTGGTATCTCCGTGAGGGGAGAGGGGTGAAGGGTGAGGGGTATCCACGAGGGTTTTGCCCCTCACGCCTCACGCCTTACGCCTCACCCGTTGATTTTGCCCAGCAGCAAATATTCCATCAGCGCTTTCTGGGTATGCAGCCGGTTCTCCGCTTCGTCCCACACCACGCTCTGCGGGCCGTCGATCACTTCCGCAGCGACCTCTTCGCCACGGTGGGCGGGCAGGCAGTGCATGAACAGGGCGTCGGGCTTGGCGCGGCGCATCATGTCGGCATCCACCTGCCAGTCTTCGAAATCGCGTTTGCGTTCTTCGTTCTCGGCCTCGAAGCCCATGCTGGTCCACACGTCGGTGGTGACGAGATCGGCGTTGCGCGCGGCTTCCATCGGGTCGGTGAATTCCTCGTAGTGGTCGGTGCCGTACAGCCCGGCGCGCTCCGGCTCGACTTCGTAGCCGGGCGGGGTCGAGACGTGGACGTGGAAATCCAGTACCTCGGCAGCTTGCAGCCAGGTGTTGCAGACGTTGTTGGAGTCGCCGATCCATGCCACCGTCTTGCCACGGATTGAGCCGCGCTGTTCGATGTAGGTATAGATGTCGGCCATGATCTGGCACGGGTGGTATTCGTTGGTCAGGCCGTTGATGACCGGCACGCGCGAATTGGCGGCGAAGCGTTCGACGATTTCCTGCTCGAAAGTGCGGATCATCACGATGTCGCTCATGCGCGAGATGACTTGGGCGGCGTCCTCCACCGGCTCGCCGCGACCGAGTTGAGAGTCGCGGGTGTTGAGGTAGATGGCGCTGCCGCCGAGCTGCTGTATGCCGGCCTCGAACGACAGCCGGGTGCGCGTGCTCGCCTTCTCGAAAATCATCACCAGCGTGCGGTCATGCAGCGGGTGGTAGGTCTGGTAAGCCTTGAACTGTTCCTTGATCCGGCGCGTGCGCTCGAACAGGTATTCGTACTCATCGCGGGTCAGGTCATTGAATTGCAGGAAATGTTTGATCTGCATAGGTGCCACCATGGGCGCATTATTTTTGCGCGAGAAAACTCTTGATCAGCGGCGCGAGCATGTCCACCACCTGCTGTGCCTCGTCGCGCTTCATGACCAGCGGCGGCAGGAGACGTATCACGCTGTCCGCCGTAACGTTGATAATCAGGCCTTGCGCCAGCGCCAGCTTGACCAGATCGCCGCAGGAACGGTCCAGCTCGACGCCGATCATCAGCCCGGCGCCGCGTACCTCGACAACGCCGGTCGTGCCTGCCAGTTGAGTTCTCAAGCCGTCGCAGATGAACGCGCCGATTTCAGCGGCCTGCTTGCACAGGTCCTGTTCCTCGACCGCTGCCAGCGTCGCCAGCGCGGCAGCGCAGGCAAGCGGGTTGCCGCCGAAGGTGGAGCCGTGGTTGCCGGGTTTGAATACATCGGCGGCAACGCCTTTCGCCAGACAGGCGCCGATTGGCACGCCCGAACCGAGGCTTTTCGCCAGGGTCATGACGTCGGGGGTGATGCCGGTCTGCTGGAAAGCGAACAGGGAGCCGGTGCGACCGATGCCGGTCTGCACCTCGTCCAGCATCAGCAGCCAGCCGTGGCTGTTGCAGATGCGGCGCAGCTCTTGCAGGTAGGCGGGGGGCGGTACCTGGATGCCGCCTTCGCCCTGCACCGGTTCGACCAGGATGGCGACAATGTTCTTGTTGTGCCCGGCGATCTGGTTGATCGAGGCGATATCGTTGTAGGGTACGCGCACGAAGCCGCTCACCAGAGGCTCGAATCCGGCCTGCACCTTGCGGCTGCCGGTAGCGGTCAGCGTCGCCATGGTGCGGCCGTGGAAACTTTTCTCCATCACGATGATGGCGGGGCTGTCGATGCCCTTGTTGTGGCCATAAAGGCGGGCCAGCTTGATCGCGGCTTCGTTGGCTTCGGCGCCGGAGTTGCACAGGAACACCTTGTCCATGCCGGCCAATTGCGCCAGCTTGGTGCCCAGTTGTTCCTGTTTGGGGATCCGGTACAGGTTGGAGGTGTGGATCAGCGTCTTCGCCTGTTCGCAGATCGCCCGGGTCAGTTTCGGATGGGCATGCCCCAGACCGTTGACGGCGACGCCGGCGACCGCATCAAGATAGCGTTTGCCTTGTTCGTCCCAAAGCCACACGCCTTCACCGCGGGTAAATGCGACGGGCAATCTGGCATAGGTGTTCATTAAATGTGACATATAGATGAGCTGTTACTGCTTTTTCAGAGTTGGACAAATGGCAGCGCGAAAAATATAAATGCACACGGCGGCATCAGCCGCCGTGTAAAACGTGAAACCCGCGAAGCGGACCGTTCGGTACGCTCGAAAGCATTATATTTAGCCAAACAACGGATACTTGCAAGAGAAATTTGCCCTTCAAGCCAGCCTCAAGGCGTGGCAGGCAGGTGCGGTCAAGCCAAAATAAATGCCCGGCTAGCTAAAGGCTGCCGGGCAAGCAAACGGGCGCGGCAGCAGGTGCTGCGGCGTGGCTGGCCTGTTTTAAGGGGCCATCGCTTTGACGGCTGCGTTCAAACGGCTCTTGTGGCGTGAAGCTTTGTTCTTGTGCACGACTTTCTTGTCGGCGATGCTGTCGATAACGCTAACCGACTCCAGGTAAACCGCCTTGGCAGCTTCCTTGTCGCCAGCTTCAACAGCCTTGATCACCTTCTTGACCGCAGTGCGGAACTCGGAACGCTGGCTGGTGTTGTGCTCGCGCTGCTTGTCGGACTGTTTTGCACGCTTTCTGGCTTGTGCGCTGTTTGCCATTGATGAAACTCCTTGGATATTACTCTGCGGGGCAGACGAAACGCGCAATAATACTTTTCTTTCGTTGGGTTGGCAAGGGTGGCGACAGCTTCATGATGTTGGTCATGTGCAATCAACGGGTTATCGCTCTGAATTGTCGGGCTTCTTGTCAGGCTTCGAGCGTCGCTGATCCCCGTTCCCTTTGTCATCCTTACCGCGGTACATGCTGTTGGCCGGTTTGCCGGGCAGATTCGTGTGCTCCTGTTGCGGGGTTGCCTCGGGGGCGGAGGGCGCACGCCCCGGTGCGGCTCCGCCCCAGTGGGGTTGCGGTATTGCCCGCGCTCTTTCCTGTTCCTGAGCCGCGCGCGGCGGGGCAATTTCACGCACGGTGCGCGGTGGCGTTGCCGCTTCCTGGGCAGGGGGGCGCGGCGCACCGGTTTCTGTCCTGGTGGGCTGTGCGCGCTCCCTTACCACGTTGCCAGGGGCGATGGGTTCTGCTTCGCGCACGGCACGCGGCGGAGTCACCGTTTCGGGGATCGAGGTGCTGGGCGGTCTGGGTTCAGCCCGGTTGGTCTGGACTCGTTCCCGTATCACGTTGTCAGAGCCGGAGGCGGCAGGTTCGGCTGGCCTTTCCTTGAAGCGCGGCTGAAGCGGCGGGATGGCGCGTTCCGCCCCGGTCTGAGCGCCGAATTCAGGGCGCTGCAGGTCGCTGGACGGGCGCTTGGGCATCTCTACGTAGTGTTGCTCGGGGGCGGTTCTGGGCGCTTCGGCGCGCCATGGCAGTCTGGGTACGCTGGGCGGGCGCGTCGATACCACCGGTCGCGACAGCACGCTTTCCGGCGGGCGAGCGCCCTTGCGGGTGCCGGCGAACAGGCTTGCCGGGCCGGGTTTTACCGGCAATGCGCCCCGGAAATGCTCCAGTTCATGAGGTTGTGTCACCCGTATCTGCGCATCGTGCACAGGGCCACTGCCGAAATGCTCCCGCGTCGTGGCGACAACGGCATTGTTCACGCGGGTGTTGCGATAGGTGATGTTGGTTACGTTGACGACCGAGGTCTGATTGATAACCACATTATTCACCTCACGCGGGCCATGCCAGCCGCCCCACCAGGGTCTGCCGATGAAACCGGGCCGTCCCCACCATGGGGTCAGAGGTTCGCCCCAGCTGAGCGCCACCCAGCCCACCCCTGAGCCGCCGAGGCCAACGGATACCTGCGGGCCGACGCCGAAAAACGCCACCAGGGCAGGGGCATACACCGCCCGTTGGACTGCCGGGCCTGGGGTCCACGCCCAGTAACCGCCCAGGTAAACCCAGCGGCCATAATGGAACGGAGCCCATCCCCACGGTTCATCGTCGATCCAGGTCCACTGGTAGTAGGGATCCCATACCCACCTGCCGGTGCTGTAGGGCGCCCATCCCGGCGAAACGGCTCCGGGCACCCAGACCGGCCCGTAATCCGGCACGACACGCCAGCTGCCATAGCGATCCAGGTCGGAGGCGCCGGCGATCCCGGCGGGAAGGTAGCGTTCGCTGACCGCATCGACCGCACTTTCCGTGCGGTCGTAATTCCATCGATCCCACTGGTCGATCTCCGGCGCCACATAGGTTGTTGCCTGAGCCTCCGGGCCACCCCG
>JAJXTJ010000029.1 GCA_021783895.1 Pseudomonadota bacterium
CGAGCACTGTGGGCACAACGAGCACGAGCGGATCGCGAAAGCCGGAACATCGTGTGTGCGTGACGAGGATTACATGCGTCGCAACCACATGAAAATCCTCATGCACCAGCGCGATTTAACCATGCGCAAGGGGATACGCGGCGGTCAGGACAGTCTGGAAAACTGTATCGAGTGCCACGTCAACCCCAAGACCAACAGCGTGGCCAGCAGCAAGGAAGATTTCTGCATGGGCTGTCACACCTATGCCGCTGTCAAGTTGGATTGCTTTGAGTGTCATTCAAGCAAACCGAAAACCACCGCAGGGGAAGGGCATCCGATCGACACGCCGGAGCAACAGTCTTCAGAGGGCACGGGCAAGCAGTCCGGTCAGTCCGGGAAAATGCCCTTGCAGATGCAGGCAAAACAGGCGAGCTTGAACATGGGCGAGGGCGTTAAATGAGCAATGACGTAGATAACAGCCGCAGGAAATTTATCGCAGCAGGTGCGGCGGGTGCCGCTGGATTGGTACTTGCACCAGGAGTGACGCTGCTTGATATAGCTAACGCGCGTCCTGCCGGCGAGCCTGCTTCCAGCGCCAAGCGCTGGGGCATGCTGATCGACAGCACCAAGTGCGCGACCGGTTGCAACGACTGCGTGCGCGCCTGTTTCGTGGAGAACGGCATCGTTTCGACCGGGCATCCGGAAGACGACTCGCAGTGGATACGCAAGATCGAGCTCAAGGAAGTCAAAAGCGGCATGAGGCATTCTCTGCCGATGATGTGCCAGCACTGCGCCGAGCCACCGTGCGTGGACGTGTGTCCCACCGGCGCATCGTTCAAGCGCGCCGATGGCATTGTCCTGGTGGATCGCCATATCTGCATCGGCTGCCGCTATTGCATGATGGCCTGCCCATATAAGGCGCGTTCCTTCGTGGCCGAGCACATTACCGATCAGAAACCGGGAAGGCCGCGAGGTATCGGTACCGTGGAGGCATGTACGATGTGCGTGGAGCGCGTCGACGCGGATCTGTTGCCGGCTTGTGTCGAAGCCTGTTCCTCGGCCAATCACGGCGCCATGCTGTTTGGTGATCTGAACGACTCGAACAGCGAAATATCCAAACGCATTGCCACCTATGCCACCACCCAGGTCCGTGCAGACTTGGCGCTGAATACCGGCGTTCGTTACCAGGGGATTTAACGCTATGAATGATGTATTTCACAAGAATAAAGATGGCGCTTATTACTTTGCGCTGGCGGTGATCGGCCTGGTGGTGATGGCCGGTCTGGGTGCGGCTTATTACATGGAAGAGCACGGCCACGTGGTGACCGGCATGACCAACCAGATCGTCTGGGGCTTGCCGCACGTGTTTGCCCTCTTCCTGATCGTGGCGGCCTCCGGCGTGCTCAACGTGGCATCCATCGGTTCGGTGTTCGGCAAGCCGGTGTACAAGGCGCGCGCCCCGCTCTCCGGCCTGCTCGCCATCGCCATGCTGGCCGGCGGCCTGATGGTGCTGATGCTTGATCTCGGCCGCTCAGACCGGCTCATCATTGCAATGACCTATTTGAACCTCAAATCCGTTTTTGCGCTCAATGTATTCCTGTACACCGTCTTCTTTTCCGTTGTCGCCCTTTATCTGTGGACGATGATGGATCGCAAGATGCATGGCTATTCCAGGTATGTCGGCTTTGCCGCCTTCATCTGGCGCCTTGCACTGACCACCGGTACCGGCGCCATCTTCGGCTTTCTGGTCGCGCGCCAGGCCTATGGCACAGCGCTGCTGCCGCCCATGTTCATCATCATGTCCTTCTCGTTCGGGCTGGCCGTGTTCATGATCGTGCAGGCGGTGATGTACCGCTGTAACGATCGCGTGCTGGATGAGGCGATCCTGCGCCGTTTGAAAAATCTGCTGGCGGTTTTTGTTGCTGTGGTGCTGTACTTCACCGTGGTGTACCATATGACCAACCTTTATTTTGCAAAACAGACGGATTTCGAGCGCTTCATTCTGCTTGATGGCGGCATCTATACCACGCTGTTCTGGGTCGGGCAGGTGTTGATCGGGAGCATATTGCCCCTGTTCCTCCTGTTCACGGCGAAGAAATCCAGCACGGTTGTGGTCGCATCCGCGCTCATCATTCTTGGGGGATTCTTCCAGTTGTACGTTTTCCTCATCGGTGGACAGGCATTCCCCCTGAATCTCTTCCCCGGCATGGAGCAAAGCAGCAGCTTCTTTGATGGCGTGATACATCCTTACAGCCCCAGTCTGCCCGAATTTCTCCTCGGCATGGGGGGCATCGCTGCAGCGGCGCTGATTACCTTAATTGCGGCAAAAGCGCTGAATTTCATGCCGGATGACAAGCATCACCCGGTCAGCCATTAGTCAAGCTGCTAGCCCGGGGGAGGTATGCCTCCGGGCCCAGAGGAAGCACATTCCGGCTATCACCGGAAGAATAAGCCTTGGCGGAAACTCACGGAACCCTTTCTGTCGAAATAACTGACAGTAACCCTATCCTTCTGCTAATTCCGACTTATGTCCCGCTTGCTAATCTCCGCCGCTCATAAATCCTCCGGAAAAACCACCGTCTCCATCGGCTTGTGCGCCGCATTCAGGGCGCGCGGCATCCAGGTTCAGCCCTTCAAAAAGGGCCCCGATTACATCGACCCGATGTGGCTTTCCGTTGCCAGTGTGCGTCCCTGCCGCAATCTCGATTTCTTCATGATGAGCCAGGGCGAAATTGTTTCCGAATTTCAGCGCCACTCCGTTGGCGCGGACCTCAGCCTGATCGAAGGCAACAAGGGCCTGTACGACGGGCTCGACCTCGACGGCAGCAACAGCAATGCCGCGCTGGCTGGTCTGCTACAGGCGCCTGTGGTGCTGGTCATCGACGCACGCGGCGTGACGCGCGGAATCGCGCCTTTGATTCTGGGCTACCAGGCATTCGACCGGAATATCCACATTGCCGGGGTGATACTCAACAATGTCGGCGGCGCCCGTCACGAGAGCAAGCTGCGCGCCGTGATCGAGCACTATACGGACGTGCCGGTGATCGGTGCAGTGCATCACGACAAGCGGCTTGAAATCGTGGAGCGGCACCTTGGCCTGATGCCGAGCAATGAAGCCGAGGCGGCAGCGCGGCGGGTGAATGAAATCGGAGAGGTCGTCGGGGCGCAGGTCGATCTCGACAAGTTGCTTGAAATCGCCGCCTCTGCGCCGTTGCTGGAGGAACCCCCTTACCTCAATCATCTCCCGCTTGCGGGAGATGAGGCAAACGTGTCGCTTCGCGACGCCAAGACAACGGTTCGCATCGGCTGGGCCAGGGACAAGGCCTTCGGCTTCTACTATGCCGACGACCTCGACGCCTTGCGCGCCGCCGGGGCCGAACTGGTCCCGCTGGATACCCTGCACGACCCGCATCTCCCGGAAGTGGAGGGCATGCTCATCGGCGGCGGTTTTCCCGAGTTGTTCATGAGCGAACTGGAAGCCAACGTTACGCTACGTGAAGAGATCGGTCGCGCCATCGAGAACGGGATGCCAGTCTATGCGGAATGCGGCGGACTCATGTACCTGGCGCGCACGCTGACCTGGCATGGCGAAAAGCGCAATATGGTGGGTGTCATTCCGGGCGATGTGGTGATGCACGAAAAACCGGTCGGACGGGGTTACATTCGTTTGAACGAAACCGGGGAGAATCCATGGCCGGCATTAGCCGGACCATCGCCGTCACCCGAAGTGCGTGGTCACGAATTCCACTATTCCAGCCTGGATAACCTGGACGCGAGCGGGCTGAAATATGCCTACGAGGTCAAGCGCGGCCACGGAATTGACGGGCACCACGACGGCATCGTCTACAAAAACCTGCTGGCTTCCTATGCCCATTTGCGAAGTTGTGATAGCTACAACTGGGCAGCCCGTTTCGTTGCCTTCGTGCGCAGCAAGGCGCAAGGAGCAGGGAAGCCTCTGGACTGAGGTACGCGGTGCCATGACCGCGCCGCCTGATTTGAATTGTTAATAGTTAAAGGAGAAAGTCGATGATTACAGTAACAGCCAAAGCTGCCGAGCAGATTCATCAGGCCGCCATCCAAAGTGAAGCCGAAGGGATGTTTCTGCGGATTGCCGCCCAACGCGGGATGGATGGAACTATCCGGTACGGGATGGGTTTCGATGACCAAAGCGAAGAAGACGTGATGGTGAATTCCGAGGGAGTCACCGTCATCGTGGCGCCAGAGAATATGGATCTGCTGAACGGGGCGGTGCTGGATTTCGTCGAACTTGATCCCGGTGATTTCCGCTTCATCTTCATTAACCCCAACGATACCGGCGGCTCTTCCTGCGGTACGTCGTCAGGCGGTGGCGGCTGCGGCGGCTGCGGCGGCGGTTGCCACTAGTGAGTTCGGGCGATGGGCAAGAGGCGAGAGTCCATAGACCGGGGCCGCTTCGCGGGTTTTGCCCTGGCCCATTGCCCCTCGCCTAGCGCCTGTAATTGTGGAATTTGATCTCGTTATTATCGGTAGCGGCCCGGGAGGATACAAGGCCGCGATTACCGCCGCTCACCTGGGCGCCAAGGTGGCGCTGGTGGAGAAAGGTTTGCCGGGCGGAGTGTGCCTGAACCAGGGCTGCATCCCGAAAAAAACCCTGCTTCACCTGGCATCGCTGATCGAGGATGTCAACGGCTTGCAGGGCCGCGGTCTGATCGGCCCGGTGCGCGGGGATTTTGTGGCGGCAATGGCGCACAAGGACGAGGTCGTCACCAGCATCCGCAATAATTTCACCGTGTGGCTCAAGCGTCTGGGTGTGCGCGTTATCATCGGCGAGGGAAAGCTGCTGGGCGATGGCCGGATCAGCGTCAATCCGGCGCGCAGCCTGAACTCGCCGGAATGCGATGCGTCATTTACCGATAAGGGAAAGCTCACCATCACCGCGCCGCTTGAGCTCAAGGCCCGGCGCATCATCATTGCCACCGGTTCGATGCCGCGCGAACTCGATGCGTGTGCGAGCAACGGTCGGGAGATCATGCACTCGCCCGATTTCATGTACCGCCTCGATCACCGACCGAAATCCATTTTATGTGTCGGCGGTGGCTCGATAGGTGTGGAACTGGGTTTTTTGCTGCATCAGTTCGGTTCCCGCGTGTGTATCGTTGAACAGGGTAGCCGGTTACTGGATCAGCCTAATATCCCGGAGCGCGCCAGCGCCGTGCTGGAGCGCAAGTTCACACGCATCGGCATCGAAGTGCGCAAGAATGCTACCGTTGCGCAAAGCCGGATCATCGACGGCAAGGTGGAAATCACGTGTACGGATGGCCACCGTGACATCTTCGAACATGTGCTGGTCGCCGTTGGCCGGCGACCGATGACGACCGGTCTTGGCCTGAAAGAAGCCGGGGTGGCGCTGAATCCGGAGGGTTTCATCGCGGTGACGGGACATCTGGAAACCAGCGTTCCCGGCATTTACGCCATCGGTGACGTCAAGCTTGGTCCGATGACGGCCAATGCCGCCCTGCACGATGCCAAAGTGGCGGCAGCCAATGCCATCAACGGCAATGTCCTGCACAGCAATTATCACAAGGTGCCGACAGTCATCCATTCCGCCCTCGAAATCGCGGCGGTGGGATTGACCGAGGATCTCGCCGAGCAGGCCGGGTTCGATGCCGATGTGGCGCGCTCCAACCTCGGCGGTTCCGGCAAGGCTCGCGCGCATCACGACTATGAAGGCTTCATCGAGGTGGTGCATGACGCCGAGACCGGCCAGTTGCTGGGCGGTTGCATTGTCGGGCCGGAAGCGGGCGAACAGATCCACATGATGTCGGCGGCCTGCCAGTCCGAGCGCGGATTGTGGTTTTTCACCGACATGAGTTACAGCCACCCGTCCTGGTGCGAGGAGCTGGAAACCGTTATCGATCCCTATACCTCGGCATTCTCGAAATCCGGCAAGGAAATATTCCGCCCCGGCATCTTCGCCCGCCGTCAGGAGTGAAACGGCTGACCTTCCGGTTATAATCAACAGCGATAAAATATCCAAGGGGAAAACATGGCGGCCAAACCCGGAGAACGAAAACTCCAGATACTGCAAAATCTGGCGGAAATGTTGCAGAAACCGCAGGGCGAGAAAATCACCACCGCTGCCCTGGCAGCCAGGATCGGCGTATCCGAGGCGGCACTCTATCGCCACTTCGCCAGCAAGGCGCAGATGTTCGAGGGACTGATCGAGTTTATCGAGCAGACCCTGTTCGGCCTGATCAACAAGATCACCAGCGAAGAGAACAGCGGCGCGAAACAGCTGGAAGGCGTGCTGCCCCTCCTGCTCGGTTTTGCCCAGAAGAATCCCGGCATGACAAGGGTGCTGATCGGCGAGGTGCTGATCAACGAGGATAGCCGCCTCCAGACCCGCATCAACCAGCTGCACGACCGGCTGGAAGCCACGCTCAAACAGTCATTGCGGCTTGCCGCGAGCCAGCAGGAAATTCCGACCGAGATCGATGCCGCCGCTCAGGCTAACCTGATGATGAGCTTCGTGGTGGGTCGCTGGCATCAGTTCGCCAAGAGCGGCTTCAAGCGTGAGCCGATGGAGTTCTGGAGTGCACAGGGACAGGCGCTGATCCAAGGGTGAGTGCCGAGTCGAAAGCCCTGAATAAAATCGTGCGGGTATTCGTATTGCCTGGTTGACTTAGGTTTTCATAATCCCACGCCGCAAATCGGTCAATCAGCCATTCAGGGCGTGCGCTACAGCGCCTATTCAGGAGCGCCCCGCCTGACTTTTACATTGAATTTCGCTCCTTCTCTGATAGGCTTAGATCGAATGTTTCTTCCAAGTGTAACGACCTAACCTGCTGAGGTAACGTGCGAATCCCCATCCTTGCAACGAAGCCCGCGCCAAGAAAAGTTCTGCTGTGGGTGGTCTCCGTCATCCTTGCCGCCTGGGCCGCCGGATTCCTGGTTGTGCCCTACGTTGCCAAGCCCTTGCTCATCCGTGCCCTGGAGGAGAAATTTCACAGACCGGTGGCCATCCGGGAAATCCACATCAACCCAATTTATCTCTCGGTACGGGTCAATGGCTTCACCATGGGCGACCGAGACGGCGGAGCTCCGTTCTTCACCGTCGATGAACTGTATGTGAACCTGCAGGCGAAGTCGCTCTGGGAACGTGCACCGGTACTCGAGGAAATCGCTATCAAGGCGCCCTACCTCAGGATCGAGCGGAAGGAGGACTCGACCTACAACATCTCCGATATCGTCGAAGAACTGATGAAACCTTCGGAGTCTCCCGTCCGCTACTCTCTGAATAACATCCAGTTGCGGGGCGGCCGGATCGAGTTCGATGACCGCCCCAAGCACGCCATTCATACGGTTTCGGAACTGGAACTCGCGATTCCTTTCCTGTCCAATCTGCCCTACGCGACGGACATCTACGTCAAGCCTGCCTTGGCGGCCAAGGTAAATGGCGCTTCCATCCGTCTCGCCGGCCAGGCCAAGCCATTCAGCCCGAGCCACGAAAGCTCGGTCCAGATCAATTTAAGCGAAGTTGATATCCCGTCCTATCTGAAGTACCTGCCCACCGTGCTGAAATTCGAGGTTCCTTCGGCCCGTCTGGACGCCAACCTCACGATCTCGTTCAAGCAGCCGCCCAGTCGCCAGCCTGCCGTGACTTTGTCCGGCACCGTGGGCCTGAAGGCGGTCTCGCTGACTCAGGGCCGCGACACCCCGCTGCTTTCCTTCCCACGCCTAACGGTTGACATCGCCTCCGCCGACCTTCTGCGCAAGAAGATCGTCCTGCGCCGCGTCACGCTGGACCATCCCGAACTGCACCTGCGTCGGGGAAAGAGCGGCGGGTTGAACGTTTCTGCGGTCATTCCCAACGCCCCGGATGCCAAAGGAGCCTCTCTCGCAGATAAAACACCGTTGAGCCTGGAAGCGGGCGAAATCAGGCTCACCGGGGGCATCGTCCACGTTGCGGACGAGAGCTTGCCCCAACCGTTTCAAGCTCGCGTGCATGATCTTGATCTGACCCTGAAGAATTTCACCACAGAGCCCGGCAAGTCCGTGTCCGTGGACGCTTCGTTCGCCACCGACTCGGGCGAGACCATCAAGAACAGCGGTCAGCTGACGCTGGCACCGTTTTCCGCTGAAGGGACGGCCCAGTTCGCGCGCATCGACCTGAAACGCTACGCTCCCTATTACGCGGGCATGGTTCGTTTTGACGTGGAGGAAGGGGCGCTGGACCTGTCCGCCCGTTACCGTCTTGGTCACGGCGACGGGCTTCAGGTGGCGCTCTCCGAATTGACGGGCAAGCTCGACGGGCTGCGGTTGCGGCAACACGGCGAAAAAGGTGAGTTCCTGAAAAGCGGGACGCTCTCGTTGGGTGGCGGCGAGCTGGACCTTGGTAAGCGCTTCCTGACGGTTGATGAGGTCACCACAGAGAATGGTTCGGTGATGATCACCCGGGGCGCGGACGGCAGGATCAATCTGGCTAATTTGACGGTGCCTGGACACCCAGAA
>JAJXTJ010000030.1 GCA_021783895.1 Pseudomonadota bacterium
TTGCCTACCTCGACATCAATTCAAAACATCAGTTTAACAGGTGGCCAATCTAAATACGAAGTGCCGACCACTTTGATGCGAAGACACCTTTGTGCGGAATGCTGTGTTCAACCATGGTCCAAACCCGAGAGTGACTCATCTCGGCACCTTTGCCGACAGAAACAACAACAGCGAATTATCCGGGGATGCCGCGAAACCAAACCGTTGGCAGTAGCCGGTCGCCCGCTCATCAATGGCGTCGACGAACAGACCCTTAATCGCGCAAGTCGCGCCCGGTGAGCTTGAGAAACACATCTTCCAGGCTGGCCGGGCGGTTCAGGTAGCGCAGATCGGTACGGTTGCACAATTGCTGCACCAGCGCCTCGCTGTTGCGGGTGTAGCAGAACACGGTTTCGCCGACCTTTTCGACCCGCTCGCAATAAGTGCTGCCGTGTGCGGCTGTCCAGCCGGCCACCCCTTCACCGTAGACTTCCACCACCTGCGGTTCAATGTGGTTGCGGATCAGCTCGTGCGGGCTGCCGGCGGCAATGATCTTGCCATGGTCCATGATCGCGATCCGGTCGCACAGGCGCTCCGCTTCCTCCATGAAATGGGTGGTGAGCAGGATGGTCTTGCCCTGGTTGAGCAGCCGCCGCAAGCCCTGCCACATCATGTGCCGCGCCTGGGGATCGAGGCCGGTGGTCGGTTCGTCCAGAAAGATCAGGTCGGGGTCGTTGACCAGCGCCCGCGCCAGGGTAAGCCGCCGCTTCATGCCGCCGGAGAGGGCATCGATGCGCGCATCGGCGCGGTGTTCCAGGCCGGCGAATTCGAGCAGGACCGGGATGCGCGCGGCGGTCTCGGCATCCTTCTGGCCGAAATAGCGGCCATAGGCGAGCAGGTTTTCGCGCACCGTGAAATCGGGGTCGAGGTTGTCCATCTGCGGCACCACACCCACCCGCATCCTCGCCTCGCGCGCCTGGGCGGGAACCGGCAGGCCAAGCATGGAAATCGTACCGCCGTCCGGCGCAGTCAGTCCCAGCGCCAGACGCAGGGTGGTGGTCTTGCCGGCGCCATTCGGCCCAATCAGGCCGAAGCATTCGCCCGGCTCAACGGCCAAGTCGAGACCGGCCACGACTTCGAGCGCGCCGTAGGATTTGCGCAGGTTCTGGATGTTCAGCAGCGACATGAGCAGGGAGCAGTGCCTTCCGCAGGAAGGTGCGACCGTCCGCGATTGTCGCTGGACGCCGACACGAGGAAGTGAAAATTCATGATATCCATTAAAGGAGGCGGAGACATGAGTCGGCCACGATCCGGGCAAGCAGGTTGAGTTGGCCATGGAAAAAATGCCCCGCGCCCGGCACCACGGTGATCGGCAGGCTTTGTGGCCGCGCCCAGTCGAGCACGTCTGCCAGCGGCACGACTTCATCCTGTTCGCCGTGGATCACCAACGTGTCGGCCGGCACAGCGCCGACCTCGAAGTGTTTCACCGCCGGGGCGACCAGCGCCAGCTGTCGCGCTTCAAGGCGTTCCAGCACGCGGGTCTGGACGTAGCCGCCGAAGGAAAAGCCGGCCAGCGTGAAGGGCAGATTGCCCAGCTCGCGCGTTGCATGACCGGCCAGCGCCAGCATGTCCTCGGTTTCACCGATGCCGTGATCGAACTCCCCCGCGCTTTGCCCGACGCCGCGGAAGTTGAGGCGAAATGCAGCCAACCCGAGCCGGCTGAAAGTCTTGGCCAGGGTGGTCACCACCTTGTTGTCCATGGTGCCGCCATAAAGGGGATGCGGATGGGCGACCAGGGCGATGCCGCGGCATTCGCCGCTGGGCAGGGCGACCGCCGCTTCCAGCCTGCCAGCCGGTCCATCGATGAAAAAATGCTGCGAGGTCACGGATAGAAGATGCGTGAGTTGCCAGAATGTGGCCAATTATACGGGGCGGCGCGTCCCTTAGCGAGCGGGGCTCCTACTTCTACCGCGACCCGCAATTTTTTAATAAGCCCAATATGGCCCCTGGCCGGACGGCGTAGCCGCCCCCTGGATAGCCGTAAACACCTTTCGCCCGAAGAAAAATGGGATCCCCCAGTCAAATTGGCGGCTGAATGCGGTACCTCCCGCGTTGGCTGCCGTGACACCAACCGCCAGCGCATCCACATTCACCAGGGTGAAATTCACCAAACCGCTGGCCAAGCCGCCTGACGCCGTGTTTGTGGCCGAAAGCGCCAAAGGAGTGGCTGGGCAGTAAAAGCCGACTGATGACGTACACCGGCTGATCGTAGAATCTGCAAAGAAAATCCCGTTGCTGCCGCTATCGATGAAGCTGGTTATCGTTGTCCCCTTGTAAGTGGTTGAAAAATGTCCGGAGCTATTGGCCGCATAGACAGTGGTGCTGCCGAGCGCGTTGTCCGCCTGGGTGCCGATGCCGAAGATCAGCGAACCCGTGGGGTTTGTGGCACCCGCATCGCCTATCGCAGGAAGAACCATCACGACGCCGTTGTTGTCCTGAGAAAATAGCGCAACCGGGTTCATGATAATTTGTGATGACGTCACTTTTGTTCCGACGCACCCCGAAGCCGGGCACGAGTAGTAAGTTGCAGGAATCACGCTCGCCATGCAAGGGTCGCAGTCGTTGGAAAACAGCCCGACACCCAGGATACCGTTTGCCCCCATACCCGCGGCAGTGCTCTTGTTGAGCCCGGTGCTGCTGCAATCGTTGGGAATGCCAGCAACGCCACCGGGATTGTCGCCGATCGTCTGAATGGGCGCATTCAAGGCAACTTCGCCAGCGAGTTTGATGTCTGCGCGCCGCACCGATCCCCACGCAAACCCGTCGGCGAACACCGCGCACTCGCCCAGCGCATTGCCGCTCGAATTCATCACTGCGGGCAGGCTGAGGCTGGCATTGAGCACGCCGGGCTTTACCAAACGCAGTCCCGATGAACCCGTATCCACAAGCACATGGTCGATAGTCTGGCAATTCGCTGTTCCGGGCTCACACACCGTAACGCTTACAAAGGGGATGTTGAATGCCGGGATCGCTAACGGGCCGCCATCCAGTACGACCGACAACGAATTGGATACAGGGGTGACGGTCAGAGTGGCCGAACTGCTGGCGCTGCCTCCCGGGCCCGTGCAGTCAAGGCCGTATGGGTATGTGCCTGCCGCACTTTGAGAAACCGTTTGGCTGCCCGAAGTGGCGGTTGTCCCGCTCCAGGCTCCGTTGGCCGTACACGCCGTGGCATTCGTGGTGCTCCAGGTCAATGTAGAAGACTGCCCGACGGCGGTACTGGCGGGCGTGAGTGAAATGGAAACGGTGGGAGGGGCCAGCGCCGGGTTATTGGAAACGGTAAGGGTGGCCTGCGCGCTGCCACTGCCGCCAGGGCCTGTACATGTGACTGAGTAGCTGTAGCTGCCGGCCGCCGTCTGCGATGTTTCCTGAGCGCCGCTGGTCGCGATGGCTCCGCTCCAGGAATCGCTTGCCACACAGGATGTGGCGTTTGAGGCGCTCCAGGTAATGGTTGCAGCCTGGCCTGCGACCACCGTTAGCGGGCTCAACGACAGACTGACTATGGGGCTGTTGACAGGTGAGGAAGAACTGCCGCCACCCCCGCCGCAAGAAGCGATCAGCAGGACGGCTGCTACAGCGAGGCAACGTGCAAGAAAATGTGAACGCATACCGTTTTTCATTGGATGTCTTGCGAGGTAACGCCCGCGGGCATTTCGCTCGGCAAATAGGCCCGGCCAAAGAAATCGCGCATACGGCCACCCGACTCGATGACCAGATTGCTTCCCTTGACTTGAGAACGTGGATGTCCCGCATGAGCGATGTGCGACTGCTGCGCCAGCATGGTATCGAAGTGGGGGCCCAGGAGTTGCCGCAAATCCGGCTTGAAGGCTCCCGACCAAGCCACCGCAAACACCGTACCGCTGGCCGACAAATATTGCCGAATTGCCGTCCCGCTCGGCAAGGTCAACTCGTACACGGTATAAGCGGCAGTCGCTGAGACACTCGCTGGTGTCTGCACCTTCATATGGACTCTATCTGCCTCGATGCTCGCGAGGTTGCCCCCAAGTGTCGCATGTGCGGAGAAACTGGCGGTGGTGAGAACAAATCCAGCCAGTGCCAGAATCGCCGAAATGTAATTTGGCATGGCATAAATTCCTTATCTTGAATAGTCCATCAACGGTCATCTTATCGCATTGCAGAGAGGGCATTTTCCAATCCAGAAAATAAGTCTGAACGGAGTCCGGTGAATCTGAGTATCTAAACGTTGTTCTGCATCAGTCGGAACGTAAACGCTGTTGGCGCCACACGGTTTTTTCGCATTACGGCCATGTTGACCGCTGTTAGGAATATTCGTGAATGCAAGGCTTGGCTGCCCGTCATTACCGCATCGAGATCAACGGTGAGACCGTCCGGGTGGGCGCGAAAGGTGTCAAGTAACGTTTCGGAGAAGGTGCTCTATTTTTTATTGGGCGCTACTTTGGGTTGATGACGATTCAGTGCTTGGCGCCAGGATTGAGAAACAATTTCACAATTTCAGTCTTGTTCTTTTCTCTCGCCAGAGATAGCGGTGTAGCCCCCTCCCGATGGGCGGCATTACAGTCGGCACCGGCATCCATCAGGAGCTTGATGACCGCGAGATGCCCGTTGGCGGTGGCCTTGTGCAAAGGCGTCCAGCCTTCTTCATCACACTGGTTTACTATGGCGCCTTTTTTGAGCAGCATCTGGACGATCTCGGTATGTCCACGGGCAGATGCCTGCATCAGGGGTGTCCAGCCGTAGCGGTTGGCGGTGTCCGGGTTTACGCCTTTATTCAGCAGAATGGCGGTGACTTCCTTGAAGCCATTGAATGCGGCCCAGTGGATGGGGGCATACCCGTCCTTGTCCTGAATGTGGATATTGGCGCCATTTTCAATTAACAGCTTGGCGATGTTTTCATTGCCGTTGAAGGTGGCGATCATGAGCGGAGTCCAGCCGTTTTCGCTGACATGGTTCACGTCGATGCCGCCCTTGATGAATAATTCGGCGGTAGCCTGATCTCCCCGTTCCAGGGTGGTCATGAAGTACTGTGCCTGGAAGCCGATTCCCTTTTCGCTCAGAGCCTTTTTAGCTTTATCCTGCTCCCATGGGTCGATTTCGACTGCTGCTGCGGCTTGTTGTTTCAGCATTTCATAGGTTTTGTTCAGGATCAAAATATCTCGTGCGACATCCTCGGGAAAGCCCTGGCGACCGCCACGTTTGTCCATCATCAGGTCCGAGAAGTAATCCTCGATTGCCGGCGTATCCCACAGCTCGGAAATTTTGTTGAGGATGCGTTCAAATTTCTGCTCCAGCGCGAAAGGATATCTATCCGGCATTTTACGGAGGATAGCGGCCATTTTTGAATTTTTCTTTTCGCGGAAACGCGCCGTTGCCAAATCGCTCAGGCAACGCTGGTTGACCGTCAATTTGCTGACTGCCGTATGCGGCACGAAATAGCGCATGGCCCATCCCGTTTTTTTCGGCTGGTAAAGGAACCAGCCAGTTTCTGAACAGGCCTGACCGAGGGTCATTCCGCTCATGGGAGCGCCGGACTTGAATTCAAGAACGAACGGCAAGCTGGCTTTCTCCCACTCGTCCTCAGCGATCTCTTCGCCATTCTGGCTAACGAGGTGCGCATCATCGAGCAGGCGTATCCACTTTATTTCCTCGATAGAAATCGGTTTCTGCTTCGCGTTTGCGGAGGCAAAGGTGATGAACAGTTTCTGTTTCGGATGGAATGCGGTGATGCTGCAGAGGGAGTTTTTGCCATCCATGTAAGCGATCATGCAAGCTTTTGGACGTTCATCCGGGGGTTCATCTGCAAGGTGACATGCTTTGGGCAATGGCCATTGAAAATTTTTTGTTTTCATGATTTATACATCAAAGTTAAGTCCAGCCCATTACGTCGATTCAGCGAGGGTGTTCATCTATCTTTGACTTTGGATAAATACTATCAGGAATTCAGGGTAAGTAACAATAAAATGGCTTGGTTCGAAATCGGGAGTCCGGGAGCGATTGCGCTCGCCGGGCACGACCTGATTGCGCAAGCGAAGACCGGCAGCGGCAAGTGCAGGCCGGTGAATTCACAAAGTTGAATACCCGTTTCGAAAGAAATTGACCGGCTGATTCGGGTCGATTGACCTTGACCGCAAACCCAATCCCCCCGTATTCCAAGCACCCGAAATAAAAACCCCGGACACTGGTCGGAACCGGCGTCCGAATTTGCACGGCGTTTCTCAGTCTTTACTTCTTGTTGCCCTTTTTCTTGTTTTCCATCATGTCATGGATCAGTGGGGCGAGAATTACTTCCATCGCGAAGCCCATCTTGCCGCCGGGCACCACCAGGGAATTGCGGCGTGACATGAATGAGTCGTGGATCATGTTGAGCAGGTAGGGGAAATCCACGTTCAAGGCTTTCGGGTCTTTGAAGCGGATGACCACGAAGCTTTCGTCCGGCGTCGGGATGTCGTTGGCAATGAACGGGTTGGAGGTATCGACCGTCGGCACGCGCTGGAAGTTGATGTCGGTGCGCGAGAATTGGGGCGTAACGTAGTGAACGTAATCGGGCATGCGGCGCAGGATGGTTTCCACCGTGGCTTCTGCCGAGTAGCCGCGCTCTTTGTTGTCGCGATGGATTTTCTGTATCCATTCCAGATTGACGATCGGCACCACGCCGACACCCAGATCGACATAGCGCCCCACATCCACGTCGCCGTCCTTTGCCAGGCCGTGCAAACCTTCGTAGAACAGGATGTCGGTGCCGCCGGGGAGATTTTCCCAGGGGGTGAATTCGCCTGCCTTCAAATCGGTGCCCAGGCGGGCATTGTGCTCTTCGGCTTCATCGGTGCTATGCAGATAATAGCGTTTTTTACCGTTACCGGACTCGCCATAGTTCTTGAACAGGGCTTCGAGCTTGTCGAAGTGGTTGGCTTTCGGTCCGAAATGGCTGAAATTGGCGTTACCCTTGGCTTCGCATATCTTTACCGCCTCGCGGTATTCCACCCTGTTGAGCGAATGGAAGCTGTCGCCTTCCACCACGGCTGCCTTGATATTTTCCCGAGTGAAAATATGTTCGAACGCGACTTTGACCGTGGTCGTGCCGGCACCGGACGACCCGGTAACCGCAATAACGGGGTGCTTTTTCGACATCTGGATTTCCTCTCGCTGCTTAAGTCATTAAAAATAATAGGTCAAGTATAGTCGGGCGCTGCTGCTTTTGTCACTATGTTGGGCATTCGATTCTTGAATGGAAGGATAAAAATTAAAACCCGGTTGAACCGCCAAGCCAGAAGTAGACGCCTCCAGGCGATGCCAGGAGCGCCAAGGAAATCATCTTGTTGGGTTGCCCTCTCTCAGGGTGGTTGCCCTCATCCCAACCTTCTCCCAGAGGGAGAAGGGGCAATGGTAAAGTGCGCTTGTTTCGATATGGCGTAAACCGAGCCGATCGTTCACGGGTATAATTGCGTATCGATAATGTGAAACTCGCAAAGCGAGACCTCATCATCGCCATGTCCGTTAAAGAGGAATATCACCCGTTCATGCAAGCGCAATATCTACCCGCCGAAATCGAGCGTCAGGTCCAGGCTTTCTGGGATCAAAGCCACGCCTTCAAGGCCGCCGAAATCTCCGGCAAGCCCAAATACTACTGCCTGTCGATGTTCCCCTACCCCTCCGGCAAATTGCACATGGGTCATGTGCGTAATTACACCATCGGCGATGTACTGAGCCGCTACCACCGGATGAAGGGTTTCAACGTGATGCAGCCGATGGGCTGGGATGCATTCGGCCTGCCTGCCGAAAACGCCGCGATGGCCAACAACGTGCCGCCCGCCGCGTGGACGTATTCCAACATCGAATACATGAAGCAGCAGTTGAAGTCGCTGGGCCTGGGCGTGGACTGGTCGCGCGAACTGGCCACCTGCAAGCCGGACTATTACCGCTGGGAACAATGGCTGTTCACGCGCCTGTTCAAGAAAGGCGTGATCTACAAGAAGACCGCCGTGGTGAACTGGGATCCGGTGGACAACACTGTGCTGGCCAACGAGCAGGTGATAGACGGACGCGGCTGGCGCTCCGGCGCGCTGGTGGAAAAGCGCGACATTCCGATGTACTTTTTCCGCATCACGCAATACGCCGACGAATTGCTGCAAGATCTCGACTCACTGTCTGGCTGGCCGGAGCAGGTAAAAACCATGCAGGCCAACTGGATCGGCAAGAGCTACGGTGTGCGCTTCGCATTTCCTCACGGCGAAAATGAGAAACTGTGGGTGTACACCACCCGCGCCGACACCATCATGGGCGTGACCTTCGTCGCCGTGGCGGCGGAGCACCCGCTCGCCACCCGCGCCGCCGAGAACAACCCCGCGCTTGCCGCCTTCATCGAGGAATGCAAGCAG
>JAJXTJ010000031.1 GCA_021783895.1 Pseudomonadota bacterium
GATCAGCACTCAACATGATGAAAAACTGGTAGCATGAAATCCACTCGTTGGAAGACGAAATATCGAGGGAACCTCACCACCACCACCACCACCACCACCACCACCGTCTGTTAGTGGTGGTTTATATAAAGCTTTTGAAGATATAGTATTACTCTCGATTTTTCGGGCCCGGGAAGCCGGAAAATCGGCCCCGGGAACCAGATTTTCCGGCTTCCCGGGAGCCGGAAAATCGGTTCCCTTTGATTTTTCAGCAGAATATCGTGCAGAGGCTTCGTTTATTTTTGTTAGAACTAATCTATATTTTTTTTGGGCCCGCCATAACTGGTCCACTCTCACAGTCTCATCTCCTTCCTCTACCCACCCTTTTTTTACAAGCAAGCGCAAACCCGCGCGAACCTTATCTTCTCCGTATAAATGCCGCAAGACGCGAGAAAAATCGGCGGCGCTCTTTCTTACCCAGCCATCTCCATCTCCCTTGTTAAGGCGATCTTGCTCATGTCTTTGCCAATATTCAAGCTGCGCCAGGCACACAGCAGCTGCATGTTCTTTTTTTCCTAAAACATCCAATATCCAAAAATCGATCCGCGCAAACCGGCTTCCCGGAGGGGTTGCAATCAGAGAATTTTTCATTTCTCACCCCTTTCCTCTCCGGTTTTACTATCAATAAAATCGATAGTCAGGTGCTTTGCTGGTGCAGCGGTGGGGGGGGCTTCAGGGGCGGGTGAAGCGAGCGGAATAACCGGATCGCGAAGAAGTTGATCGCGAGCAAGCTGCTCAACTTTTGTTGGCCGGCCAACGCGACGCCTTCCCTCAAGTGTTGAGTTCGGTGTCGCGGCAGGGGGCGGAGTGACCGCCTGACGGTGATCTTCAAGCCATTCAAGGACGTCGACAAGACGCCAAATCGGCGATTTGCTGCCAGGCGGTGTGCAGGCTGGAGGCAACTTCCAGGGTGCGCGACATTTGTCGGCTTGCAGCGTTGATTCCGCCCTCCCCAGCAGAACTGAAAGCCCTGAATACCCAAAACTTGGGAGAAAATTAGATAGGATTTGATACGATCCGGCAGAGATTGCCGGCTGAGCTGCAGCTGCGATAGCAGCATTTGTGTGATTTTTTGACATGGCGGCGCCTTGGATTTAGCGCCGCGTATCGGATTCCGCAGTTGTTTTTTTGTAACGTGGCCTTCGCAAATGCAGGCTGGCCACCGCCCCCGCCCGCCCCCATATTGCCCGTTCGTTGTTTTATCGCTTTGCGATCTTTGCGATTGCGGTGCTGGAATGTCGGATCCGATGTTCAATAATAATTTTAGTGATAAATTATTATTTGTCAATCTTTGTTTCTACAAATAATTACTTATCGTGCAGCCAGACTTCCGCCTTATAATTACTTATCGTGCAGCCAGACTTTTGCTTACTTTTCTTATGGTGTAGGGCATGGGGTTTTGTCACTCTTGTCACCCATTTGTCACCCGAAGGGTTTGAAAACAGAAGAAATCAGGAGTAAGTAGAAGTAAGCTAATGTCGCTTAACTCGTTGAATTTACTGGTGCCGGGAGCCGGAATCGAACCGGCACGCTATTGCTAGCGCGGGATTTTGAGTCCCGTGCGTCTACCAGTTCCGCCATCCCGGCTGGTCTAGTGAGTCGCGAATTATCAACCAAAAACATTTTCCCGGCAAGTTTCTTCGTATGAAAACCAGTGATTTCGATTTCGACCTGCCCCCCGAACTGATCGCCCAGTTTCCCGCCCAGGAGCGCAGCCAGAGCCGTTTGCTTCATCTCGACGGCGCGAGCGGCGCGCTGGCGGATGGCCGGTTCGGCGGCTTGCCGCAATTTCTCAAGCCCGGCGATTTGCTGGTGTTCAACGACACGCGCGTGATCAAGGCCCGGCTGTTCGGGGTGAAGGACAGCGGCGGCAAACTGGAGGTGCTGGTCGAGCGGGTGCTGGACGAGCGTCACGCGCTCGCCCATATCCGCGCCAGCCATGCACCCAAGCCCGGTTCGGGCCTGCTGCTGGCGGGCGAGATTACGGCGGCGGTGGAGGAGCGGCAGGGCGAACTCTACCGCCTGCGCTTTGCCGGAGAAACGCCGCTGCTGGAACTGCTGGAACAGCACGGCAGCCTGCCGCTGCCGCCTTACATCACCCATGCCCCGGAAGCGCTGGACGAAACCCGCTACCAGACCGTTTACGCGCGCCAGCCCGGCGCGGTGGCCGCGCCTACGGCGGGGCTGCATTTCGATCCGGCGATGCTGGCGACGCTGGAAAAGATCGGAGTGAAAACGGCCTACGTCACGCTCCATGTCGGCGCGGGGACTTTTCAGCCGGTACGCGTGGAGGACATCGCCGAGCACCACATGCACAGCGAGTGGTATACCGTGCCGCAGCGGACGGTGGATTTGATCCGGCTGGCCAGGGCGGAAGGCGGGCGTATCATGGCCGTGGGCACCACCTCGTTGCGGGCGCTGGAATCGGCGTCGGCAGGCGGCGAGCTGGAAGCGGGGAGCGGAGAGACCAACATCTTCATTTTCCCCGGCTATCGTTTCAAGGTCGTGGAGAGGCTGCTGACCAATTTCCACCTGCCCAGATCAACCCTGCTGATGCTGGTGTCGGCTTTCGGCGGCATGGAAAACATCCGCCGTGCTTACCGTCACGCGGTGGAAAATCGCTATCGTTTTTTCAGTTACGGCGATGCAATGCTCATAGAAAGACAGCAATGAAATTCGATCTACTCGCCACCGACGGCCCCGCCCGTCGCGGCACCCTGACTCTGGTCCACGGCACGGTCGAAACTCCGGCCTTCATGCCGGTGGGCACCTACGGCACGGTCAAGGCGATGTCGCCTGCCGAGCTGAGGGAAATCGGCGCCCACATCGTGCTCGGCAACACCTTCCACCTCTGGCTGCGTCCTGGTCTGGAGGTCATCGAGGCGCACGGCGGGCTGCACCGCTTCATGGGCTGGGACGGGCCGATCCTCACGGATAGCGGCGGTTTCCAGGTGTTCAGCCTGGGAGAACTGCGCAAGATCACGGAAGAGGGCGTGAAGTTCCAGTCGCCGGTGAACGGCGACCGCTGCTTCCTGACGCCGGAAGAGTCGATGCGCATCCAGAAGGCGCTGAACTCCGATATCGTGATGATCTTCGACGAGTGCACGCCTCACCCGGCCGATTTGCAGCGGGCCGGAGATTCGATGCGCCTTTCCCTGCGCTGGGCGGAGCGTTCGAGGCGCGCCCACGAGGGCAATCCCAACGCGCTGTTCGGCATTGTCCAGGGCGGCATGCACGAGAGCCTGCGCGACGAGTCGCTGGCCGGGCTGGTGAATATCGGTTTCGACGGTTATGCCATCGGCGGACTGTCGGTGGGCGAACCGAAGGAAGACATGCTGCGCATCCTCGACCATGTCGCGCCGCAGATGCCGGCGGACAAGCCGCGCTACCTGATGGGGGTGGGCACGCCGGAGGATATCATGGATGCGGTGTCGCGCGGGGTGGACATGTTCGACTGCGTGATGCCGACGCGCAATGCCCGCAACGGCTGGCTGTTCACCCGCTTCGGCACGGTCAGGATCAAGAATGCCCAATACCGGCTGGATGTGCGCCCGCTGGACGAGGCGTGCGGCTGCTACACCTGCCGCAACTTCACCCGCGCCTACCTGCACCACCTGCACCGCATCGGCGAGATTCTCGGCGCGCGCCTCAACACCATCCACAACCTGCACTACTATCAGGAACTGATGCGGGGCATCCGCCGCGCAATCGAGGAAGGGCGCTTTGCCGACTTTGCGCAAGAGTTTAGGCAAGCGCGTGTGACGGGGTCGTGATAAAATGCGCTGTTTCGTTTTTAGTAATGGAGAATCAATATGTTGATTAATATGGCTTATGCAGCCGATGGCGCGCCGCCCGATATGATGGGCAGCCTGCAACAATTTCTGCCTCTGATCGTGATTTTCGCGTTGTTCTACTTCATGATGATCCGCCCGCAGATGAAGCGTGCCAAGGAGCAGAAGAACATGATCGAGTCGCTGCAAAAAGGCGACGAAGTGGTCACCGTCGGCGGCGAACTGGGCAAGGTGACGAAAGTGAGCGAAAACTACATCGGCCTGGAAATCGCCACGAATATCGTGATCCATGTGCAAAAGTCGGCGATTACGACCCTGCTGCCGAAGGGCACGATCAAGGAAATTTAAGTGGGACGTGAGGGGTGAGAAGGTGAGGGGTGAGGCGAAAAGTCAAACCCCCACGTCGCTAGCTTTTCCGCCTCACCCCTCACCCCTCACGCTTTACGGAGTTTGCTGAATGAACCGTTATCCCCTGTGGAAATATCTTGTCATCGCCGTGGCGATGCTGTCCGGCCTGATTTACACTTTGCCCAATTTCTTCGGCGAATCCCCCGCAGTCCAGGTTTCGCCGCTGCGCGGCATGACCAAGGTGGACCAGGAGTTGATGACGCAGGTCGATGAGGTGCTGAAGAAAAACAGTCTCGCCTATCAGGGCATTGGGTTCGATGCCTCCGGCGTCAAGGTGCGTTTTGCCGATACCGACACCCAGATCAAGGCCAAGGACATTCTTCAGTCTCAGCTCGGAGAGAACTTCGTGGTGGCGCTGAATCTGGTGTCGAGCTCACCCAGGTGGCTTTCCATTCTTGGCGCACATCCGATGTACCTTGGCCTGGACTTGCGCGGCGGGGTGCATTTCCTGCTGCAGGTGGACATGAAGGCGGCGATCACCAAGGCGATGGACCGCTATAAAGGAGAAATCCGCACCGATCTGCGCGAGAAAAGAATCGCCTATTCCGGTATTGTCCGGCAGGATCAGGAGGTGGAGATCAAGTTCCGCGATGCCGTATCGCGCCAGCAGGCGATGGAAGAACTGCAAAAGACCTCGCCGGATCTGCTGCTAAAGGATGTTGACGAGGGCGCCGACTTCAAGTTGATGGGCACTCTCAAACTGGCGGCGCAGAACCGCATCCAGGATTTCGCCCTGCAGCAGAACATCACCACTCTGCGCAACCGTATCAACGAACTCGGCGTGGCCGAACCGATCATCCAGCGGCAGGGCATGGACCGCGTCGTGGTGCAACTGCCCGGCGTGCAGGATACCGCCAAGGCCAAGGACATTCTCGGTCGCACCGCCACCCTGGAAATCCGCATGGTGGACGAGGAACATGACGTGACGGCCGCAGTGCAGAGCGGCCAGATACCCTTCGGCGACGAGCTTTATACCGAGCGCAAGGGCATGCCGTTACTGGTGAAGAAGGACGTGGTGCTGACCGGCGATTATATCAGCGACGCGCAACCCGGCTTCGATGGGCAAAGCGGCGAACCTGCCGTGCATATCAATCTGGATGGCCGCGGCGCGCGCATCTTCAGGCAACTGACGCGTGATAACGTGGGCAAGCGCATGGCGATTCTGCTGGTTGAAAAAGGCAAGGGAGAAGTGATCACCGCGCCGGTGATCCGCGAGGAAATCGGCGGTGGCCGGGTACAAATTTCAGGCAGCATGACCAGCACGGAAGCCAGCGATGTGGCTCTGCTGCTACGCGCCGGTGCGCTGGCTGCGCCGATGGAAATCATCGAGGAACGCACCGTCGGACCAAGCATGGGCGCGGAGAACATCGCCAAAGGTTTCAATTCCAATATTTATGGCTTCATCGCCATTTCTGTCTTCATGATGTTCTATTATCGTTTTTTCGGAATGATTTCGACAGCGGCGCTGGTCGTTAACGTGTTTCTGCTGGTGGCGGTTCTTTCGCTGCTGCAGGCCACATTGACCCTGCCTGGCATGGCGGGTATCGCCCTGACGGTGGGCATGGCGATCGACGCCAACGTGCTGATCAACGAGCGCATCCGCGAGGAAATCAGAAATGGCTGCTCGCCGCAGGCCGCGATCCATGCCGGCTACGAGCGGGCGTTCGCCACCATTCTTGACTCCAATGTCACCACTTTTATCGCCGGTATGGCGCTATTCTGGCTGGGTTCCGGCCCGGTGCGCGGGTTTGCGGTGGTGCTGTGCCTCGGTATCCTGACTTCGATGTTCAGCGCCGTGGTGGTGTCGCGCGGCATCGTCAACCTGACCTACGGACGCAAGGCCAGGCTGGAAAAGGTTTCAATTTAAAACAATCGCCTTTCACGTTCGCTCCCTCTCCCGCCAGTGGGAGAGGGTTGGGGAGAGGGGATTAAAAAATTTGTGGCTAGATGTAGTTAGATATTTTCAAGGAAAAGACCATGCTGGAGTTTTTCAATATCAAACACGACATCCCGTTCATGAGCTATGCGCGGGTGACCACCATGATCTCCCTGGTGACGTTCATCGCGGCGGTGGCGTCGCTGGGGCTGAAGGGGCTCAACCTGGGGGTGGACTTTACCGGCGGCACGGTAATGGAGGTGAGTTACAGCCAGCAGGCGGATGTCCACAAGATTCGCGATACCCTGAACAAAATCGGCATGCAGGATGCGGCGGTGCAGAATTTCGGCACGGCGCGTGACGTCTTGATACGTCTGCCACTCAAACCCGAGCTCACCACCGCCAAGCTTTCCGACCAGGTGTTCCAGGCTTTGAAGGCTGCGGACAACACCGTTACGCTGAAGCGCGTCGAGTTCGTCGGCCCACAGGTCGGCAAGGAGCTGTATGATAACGGCGCGCTGGCGCTGCTGGTGGTCAGCCTCGGCATCATGGCCTACCTCGCCATGCGTTTCGAATGGCGCTTCTCGGTGGCGGCGATCATCGCCAACATGCATGACGTGGTGATCATTCTCGGCTTCTTCGCCTTTTTCCAGTGGGAGTTTTCCCTCACCGTGCTGGCCGGCATCCTGGCCGTGCTCGGCTATTCGGTCAACGAATCCGTGGTGGTGTTCGACCGGGTGCGCGAAAACTTCCGCAAGATGCGCAAGGCCTCGGTCCCCGAGGTGATTGATAACGCCATCACCCGCACCATGTCGCGCACCATCATCACCCATACCATGACCGAGCTGATGGTGTTGTCGATGCTGTTCTTCGGTGGCGAGGCGCTGTTCTATTTCGCCCTGGCGCTGACCATCGGCATCGTCTTCGGCATCTATTCCTCGGTGCTGGTGGCCAGCCCGATCGTGATGTGGCTGGGTGTGTCGCGTGAGGATTTCCTCAAGCCGGAGAAGAAGGAAGGCGAAGGGGTAGAAGCGTTGCCCTGAGCTGGTGATGGGTGATGGCAGGGAGGTTTTCATTACCCGTCCCTCATCATCCACTTCACTGAAGACTAAATGGATTTAATCGCCCCCCTCATCGACCTCGTCCTGCACCTCGACCAGCACCTGCTGGTACTGGTTCAGGATTACGGCGTCTGGGTTTACCTGGTTCTGTTCCTGATTATTTTCTGCGAAACCGGCTTGGTGGTGACGCCATTTCTGCCGGGCGATTCCTTGCTGTTCGTGGCCGGCGCACTGACCGCGACCGGAAAGATGGAGCTTCAGGTGCTGGTAAGCTTGCTGATCGCCGCTTCGTTTCTGGGCGACAACACTAATTACTGGATCGGTCGTTATCTAGGGCCGAAGGTGTTCAGCAGGGAGCGTTCGCGCTTGCTCAACCCCAATCACCTTGAGCAGACTCACCGTTTTTACGAAAAACGCGGCGGCAAGGCCATCATCCTGGCGCGTTTTTTCCCCATCATCCGCACTTTTGCCCCCTTCGTCGCCGGCATCGGCCACATGGATTACCGCCGCTTTCTGCCTTACAGCCTGGCGGGCGGGGCGGCCTGGGTCGGCTCGCTGGTCTTGGCCGGATACTTCTTCGGCAACATCCCGTTCATCAAGCAGAACCTGACGCTGGTGATCTTCGGCATTATTTTGCTGTCGATACTGCCGGGGATTATCGGTTATCTGCGCCACCGTACCCAATAAACCATGAAATCCCGGCTCGACGACGGCGCGGAAATCTCCCTCTCCCCAACTCTCTCCCGCAAGCGGGCGAGGGAGCAATGGTGAAAGGCGCTTGTTCTGACTTGATTAAATCCTCGCCGCCAGCTCTGCCGCCTTGCCGGTGTAGTTGTGCGGGGTCATCTGCATCAGCCGCTGTTTCGCTTCCTCGGGAATGGCGAGTTTGGCGATGAAGGCGTGCAGCGTTTCCCGGGTGATGCCGCCCTTGCCACGGGTGAGTTCCTTGAGCTGCTCGTAGGGGTTCTCCACGCCGTAGCGGCGCATCACGGTCTGGATCGGTTCCGCCAGCACTTCCCAGTTGTGGTCCAGGTATTCATTCAGGCGTTGCGGGTTGGCTTCCAGCTTGTTGAGGCCGCGCAGGCAGGAATCGTAGCCGAGCAGGGTGTAGCCCAGGCGCAAGCACATG
>JAJXTJ010000032.1 GCA_021783895.1 Pseudomonadota bacterium
CTTCCAGATAGGTGTTATGGGTATCCTCGATCATCGGCAGACCGCCGATGCCGGAGCCGATATTAACGCCGATGCGCTCGGCGTTCTCCGGGGTAACCACAATGCCGGAGTCCTTGATCGCCTGTATTCCCGCGGCAAGCCCGTAATGGATGAAAACATCCATGCGGCGGGCTTCCTTGGCGGAAATGTACTCGGTGACATCGAATCCTTTGACTTCGCCGGCGATCTGGCAGGAAAAGGCCGAAGGGTCGAACCGGGTAATCCGGCTTATTCCGGATTTTCCGGCAAGAATGTTCGACCACGCTTGCGCAACGGTATTGCCGACGGGCGAAACGATGCCCAGGCCGGTGATGACGACTCTGCGTTTAGACAAGGGCGGCTCCAGTTGCGAGTGGTTAGCAGGATAGATGGAACAACTTAGTTTGGATGAGCGTTGACGTAATCAACGGCCTGTTTGACGGTGGTAATTTTTTCCGCTTCTTCGTCAGGGATCTCGCAGTTGAATTCTTCTTCCAGTGCCATGACCAGTTCAACGGTATCCAGAGAATCAGCGCCCAGGTCGTCGACAAAGGAAGATTCGATTTTGACTTCGGCTTCGTTCACGCCCAGTTGCTCAGCAACAATTTTTTTAACTCGTTGTTCGATATTTTCCATCTTAAGTACCCTCTCTACTTTGAACCGCTATAAAAAAGCTGACGCATTTTACCAAAAATTGCCTACTTCACCAAACAGGAAGTTTGCCCAATTAACTCATGTACATGCCACCATTGACGTGCATGGTAGTGCCCGTGACATAACCGGCTTGGGGCGAAGCCAGGAACGCGACCGAAGCCGCGATATCCTGGACCGTACCGAGCCGTCCCAGCGGGATGTGGCCGAGCAGACCATTACGTTGCTCCTCGCTCAGGGCGCGGGTCATGTCCGTGTCGATGAAACCCGGCGCGACACAGTTTACCGTGATATTGCGGCTACCGACTTCGCGCGCCAGCGACTTGCTGAAGCCAATGATTCCTGCCTTGGCAGCGGCATAATTGGTCTGACCGGCGTTCCCCATCGTGCCTACCACCGAGGCAATGCTGATAATGCGACCATAACGCGCCTTCATCATCGCGCGCAGAACAGCCTGACTCAAGCGAAACACGGACTTCAGGTTGGTATCCATGATGTCGTCCCATTCCTCTTCCTTCATCCGCATCAGCAGGTTGTCGCGCGTGATGCCGGCATTATTGACCAGAATAGAGATCTCACCGAATTGAGCACGGATGGCTTGCAACACCTGCTCGATCTGCGCCGTGTCTTTGACGTTCAAAGCCAGCCCTGCCCCCTTGATGCCTGCCTGGCTCAGATAGCCGCTGATATTGTCTGCGCCGGCCTGGCTGGTCGCCGTGCCGATAACGATTGCGCCCTGCTTGCCGAGTTCATGCGCGACGGCCTGGCCTATTCCGCGACTGGCGCCAGTTACCAAAGCAATCTGCCCATCCAGCATTTAACTATTCTCCCTGATTATTTCAATATATCCATGGCCTGGCGCAACGCAGCTTCGTCAGACAGTGCAAATGCCTGCATATTGCCGTCGATGCGCTTGGTCAGTCCGGCCAGCACCTTCCCGGGGCCACATTCTGCAAGTCTGGCGATGCCTAGCTCGGCAAAACTCCTGACCGTTTCCGCCCATCTCACCGGGCTGTACAGTTGGCGAGCCAGCGCATCCTTGATACTGGCTTCATCGCCGTGACTTCTGACATCAGCGTTATGTATTACAGGTATTTGCGGCGCCTTGATCGAGATCATCTGCAGGCGTTGCGCCAGCGCCTCCGCCGCCAGTCGCATCAGGGCGCAATGGGAGGGAACGCTGACCGGCAGTGGCAGCGCGCGTTTTGCACCCTTTTCCTTGGACAGCAACATGCCGCGCTCAACGGCAGTCTTGTGGCCCGCGATCACGACTTGCCCAGGTGAATTGAAATTGACCGCCTCCAGCACCTCGCCTTGCGCTGCTTCGGCACAAACGGCGCGCACGGCATCGTCATCGAGCCCCAGAATCGCCGCCATGCCGCCCACGCCTTCAGTCACCGCTTCCTGCATGGCTTGAGCACGAAAGCGCACCAGCGGCAGCGCATCGGCAAAGGACAGCGCTCCGGATGCTACCAGTGCAGTGTATTCGCCCAGGCTGTGGCCGGCAAGCACAGTCGGTCTCGCTCCTTGCAGGGCATTCCAGGCGCGGAACACCGCCACGCCGGCGGTCAGCATGACCGGTTGGGTGTTAACCGTCAGGTTGAGCTCTTCAGCGCTACCGCTCGTGATCGTGCCCCACAAATCCTGCTTGAGAATATCTCCCGCTTCCTCGAAGGTCTCTCGCACGATGGGAAGTCCGTGGTAGCCATTCATCATGCCGACCGACTGCGAACCCTGCCCTGGAAATACGAATGCAAAACTCATGTTTTCAACCCTTCTCACCAAGTTACCAGCGCAGAACCCCAGGTGAAACCGCCACCCACAGCCTCCATCAGCAGGGTGTCGCCAGGCTTGATCCGCCCATCCCGAACCGCGACATCCAGCGCCAAGGGGATCGAAGCCGCCGAGGTGTTGCCATGCCTGTCGACCGTGACCACCACATTATCCATGCGCATCCCCAGCTTCTTGGCGGTGGCCTGGATAATGCGAATATTGGCCTGATGCGGCACCAGCCAGGTGATGTCTGACTTCTGCATGCCATTGGCCGCAAGGGTTTCCTCAACGATCGAATCCAGCACCCCGACTGCGAACTTGAACACACCGGTACCGTCCATTTCGACGAAAGGATTACCCTTTGCCTTGCCGCCTGAAAGACACGCCGGCACAGATAATAGATGGCCATAGCTGCCGTCGGCATGCAGGTGGGTGGAAATAATTCCAGGCTCTTCGCTAACTTTCAGGACAACCGCCCCCGCGCCATCACCGAACAGAACACAGGTGTTGCGGTCGGTCCAGTCCATGAGGCGGGAAAAGGTTTCCGCGCCCACGACCAGGGCGCACTTGCTTTGCCCGCCGCGAATGAATTGGTCGGCCATCGCCAGGGCGTAGATGAAACCGCTGCAAACTGCCTGGATGTCAAATGCCGGGCCACCGCTCTTGATGCCGAGTTTTTCCTGGAGGATGCAGGCTGTGCTGGGAAACACAACATCAGGCGTAGTCGTGGCGACGATGATCAAGTCGATATTTTGGAGGTCGACGCCGGCCATTTCTATGGCCCGCTGCGCCGCCTGGAAAGCCAGATCGCTGGTGGTCTGGTTTTCTGCGACAATATGGCGCTCGCGGATGCCCGTGCGAGAAAAAACCCATTCGTCAGAGGTATCGACCATCTGCGCCAGATCGTGGTTGGTCAGGATTTTTTCCGGCAGGTAGCCGCCTGTACCGATAATACGTGAATACATCAGACCTTTTCCTCGTTCAGCAGGGCCATTTGTTCATTGATCCGGCGCAGCACCCCGTTGCGCACTTCCTCGACCGCGCGCTCAATGGCGAATTGAAAGGCGAAACTATCCGCCGAGCCGTGGCTTTTCACCACAACCCCTTTTAATCCGAGGAGGCTTGCGCCGTTGTAACGCCGATGGTCGAGACGTTTCTTGAAAGCACTGAGAACCGGGTAGGCGATGAGACCCGCCAATCGGGTCAGGACGTTGCGCTTGAATTCCTGGCGCAAGAAAGTCGCCAACATCTGCACCAGTCCTTCCGATGCCTTCAGCGCAACATTGCCGACAAAGCCGTCGCATACCACCACGTCCGTGGTCCCTTTATAGATGTCGTTGCCTTCCACGTTGCCATGGAAATTCAGATGGCTCTGACGCAACAATTCGGCGGTCTGCTTGACTACTTCGTTGCCCTTGATGTCTTCCTCGCCGATATTGAGCAAACCAACACTGGGGGATTCCTTATGCTCTACTGCGGAAACCAGCATCGCGCCCATGACTGCGAACTGGAGCAGGTGGTTCGCGGTGCAATCCACATTGGCGCCAAGATCAAGGACGTGGGTATGACCGTTCAGCGTGGGCATCATCCCGGCAATGGCCGGTCGTTCGATCCCCGGCAGCATTTTCAGGACAAAGCGGGAGATGGCCATTAGCGCACCGGTGTTGCCGGCGCTAACGCAAGCATTCGCCTCACCCGTTTTTACCAGGTTGATGGCGATGCGCATGGAGGAGTCTTTTTTGTTGCGCAAGGACAGAGCGGGCGGGTCATCCATGGTAACCACCTCGCTGGCATGTTGAATGCGCAGGCGAGGCGAAACCGAGGCCTGGAGGGATTGAAGCTCGGCTTCAATCACCCCGGCCAAGCCGACTAATACTATATTGACTTCAGCGTCCCGGTTCAGGTACGCCAGAGCAGCGGGGACAGTGACATGGGGTCCGTGGTCGCCGCCCATGGCGTCGATCGCAACAGTGATATCCATTACGCTCGTTGCAAACCGCCTTTACCGGACGCCCGATAACGCCGATTACTCGCCCTTGGCACTCGCAACCTTTTTACCGCGATAAAAACCGCTGGGGCTGACGTGGTGACGCAGGTGAATTTCTCCGGTGGTCGGCTCCACGGCCAACGGTGGGTTGGTCAGGAAGTCGTGCGCGCGGCGCATGCCACGCTTGGAGGGGGATTTCTTGTTCTGTTGTACAGCCATGATATGCTCCTAATTTTTTCTCAAATCTTTCGTTTTCAGCGCGGCCAGAGCACTAAAAGCATTGGGTTTATCGATTTTCGCCTGACCAAAATTGCCGCCCGCTTTACAGTCTGCCGATGCGTGCGTGGGCGCCATCGGCAAGCCTAGCAACACCTCATCCTCGACCAATGCCAGCACATCCATATTCGGATCCACCTTGATAGCGTCCGTCAATTCATCCTCGTTCACCACCGCTGGAAAAACCTGTTCATCCTCAATCAATTCCAGTTCGGAATTAAGGTCAACAGAAAAGGCCAGAGCCTCAAGGCAACGCTGACACCTGAGTTGCAGCATGCCCTTAACGGCGCAAACCAGAAAAAGCTTATCGTTCTCGCCGCGCTTGCCGGTCAGGGTGTACTCCAGCATGCCGCTGCTGGAAAACAGCAAATCCTGTAGCCGACCCAAGTTTGCGACCGTGACACTACCGTTTAGCGATTCGCCGTTGCGCGCAAATTCAATGCTGTTGATGACGACCTGTTCAGGCATAAGGCGCGCATGATATAATTTTTAAGATTGGCTGTCAAAAAACAAGCTCCAAGAGCACTCACAGAAACTTGATGTTTTGATAATTTAACGGGTTCTCGCGTGATCAAGAAAATTCTTATTGCCAATCGTGGCGAAATCGCGGTTCGCATTGTACGCGCCTGCTCCGAAATGGGGATTAAATCTGTCGCCATTTATACGGATGCCGATCGACATGCCCTGCACGTCAAAAAAGCGGACGAAGCCTATAACATCGGCTCTGACCCAGTCATTGGTTACCTGAACGCAGACAATATAGTCAATCTCGCCGTTGCGGCAGGTTGCGACGCACTTCATCCCGGCTACGGCTTCCTTTCTGAAAACCCCGTCCTAGCGGAAATCTGCGCCAAGCGAGGCATCAAGTTCATCGGCCCTTCGCCGGAAGTGATCCACCGCATGGGTGACAAGATACAGGCCCGTCAGGCAATGATCGATGCCGGTGTGCCGGTAGTTCCAGGCAGCGAAGGCAATCTTGGCAACGTCAAACAGGCGGTGGAACTGGCCACCAGGATCGGCTACCCCGTCATGCTGAAAGCCACCAACGGCGGTGGCGGGCGCGGTATCCGCCGCTGCAACAGCGAAGAAGAATTGATCAAAAATTATGATCGCGTGGTTTCCGAAGCCACCAAGGCGTTCGGCAAGCCCGAAGTATTCATGGAAAAATGCGTTGTCAACCCGCGCCACATCGAAGTCCAGGTCATCGGCGACAGCTTTGGAAGCGTGATCCATCTGTTCGAACGCGACTGCTCGATCCAGCGCCGTAATCAGAAGCTGATTGAAATCGCGCCCTCCCCGCAACTGACTCGAGCCCAGCGGGACTACATCGGTAAAATCGCAGTGCAGGCCGCCAAGATCGTCGGCTACGAAAATGCGGGCACGGTGGAGTTTCTGCTTGACCAGGACAACCAGTTCTACTTCATGGAGATGAACACCCGCCTGCAGGTCGAGCACACCGTAACGGAAACCATTACCGGCATCGACATCGTACAGGAGCAAATCCGCATCGCCAGCGGCTTGCCATTACAGTACAAACAAAAGGACGTAAATTATCGCGGCTATGCCATAGAATTTCGCATCAATGCCGAAGACCCGAAAAACGATTTCCTCCCCAGTTTTGGGCGTATCACCCGCTACTATGCGCCCGGCGGACCCGGCGTACGCACCGACGCGGCCATGTATACGGGTTACATCATCCCACCTTACTACGACTCCATGTGCGCCAAGCTCACCGTTTGGAGCCTGACCTGGGAAGGCGTGGTTGAACGGGGTCGGCGCGCCCTGAGCGACATGGTGGTCTATGGGGTGAAAACCACGATTCCTTACTATCAGGAAATCATGAAGCACCCGGATTTCCGAAGTGGGAAGTTTGATACCAGTTTCGTGGAAACCCATTCCGAGCTGACAAACTACTCGGTCAGTCGTCCCAAGGAACAGCTGGCGGCGGCCATTTCAGCGGCGATCGCGGCCCACGTGGGACTGTAAAATATCGTCTTGTTTTTTTGTAAAATTTTAGGATAAAGCATGGCTAAAGTTTTCATCAGCGATCTGGTACTACGCGACGGGCATCAATCCCTGATTGCGACCCGCATGCGCACCGAAGATATGCTGCCGATCTGCCCCAAGCTGGACAGCGTGGGCTTCTGGTCGCTGGAAGCCTGGGGCGGCGCGACTTTCGACGCCTGCGTGCGTTTTCTTCGCGAAGATCCATGGGATCGTCTGAAAGCGCTGCGCAAGGCATTGCCCAACACGCGTATCCAGATGCTGCTTCGCGGCCAGAATCTGCTCGGCTACCGCAACTATTCGGACGACGTGGTACGAGCCTTCGTAAAAAAATCGGCCGACAACGGCGTGGACGTATTCCGCATTTTTGACGCCATGAACGATCTGCGCAATTTGCGTGTTTCCATCGAGGCGGTGAAAGCCGGCGGCAAGACTGCCGAAGGCGCGATCAGCTACACCACCAGCCCGGTTCACAACATTCCCTATTTTGTTGGCCTGGCCAAAGAATTCGAAGCGATGGGCTGCGATACCCTGGCGATCAAGGACATGGCGGGCCTCCTCACTCCCGCCACCACGGCGGAACTGGTCAAGGCGATTGCCACCGCAGTGAAGATGCCGATCCATATGCACAGCCATGCGACATCGGGCCTGTCGGCGATGTGCTTTCTGCGCGCGGTAGAAAACGGCGCGACTATTCTGGATACCTGCAATTCCTCGTTCGGCGAGGGCTCCAGCCATACTTCCACGGAAAGCATGGTTGCCGCACTGGCCGGCACCGAATATGACACTGGCTTGAGTCTGCCACTGCTACAGGAAATTACCGCTTATTTCCGCGAGGTCCGCAAAAAATACTGGCAGTTTGAAAGCGCATTCACTGGCGTAGATAGCCGGGTACTGGTCAATCAGGTTCCAGGCGGCATGATTTCCAACCTGTCCAACCAATTGAACGAACAGGGCGCGCTCAATCGTATGGACGAAGTCTTAGCGGAAATCCCCCGAGTGCGCGAAGATCTGGGTTTCCCTCCGCTGGTAACGCCGACATCGCAGATCGTCGGCACCCAGGCAGTCTTGAATGTGCTTACCGGCCAGCGCTACAAATCCGTCACCACCGAGGTGAAAAACTATCTGCAAGGCCGCTATGGCAAGACGCCCGGCGAAGTCAATGCACAGGTACGAAGCATTGCCATCGGCAGCGCAGAAGTCATCACCAGCCGCCCTGCCGACCAACTGGAAGATGAGATGGAAAAGCTGCGCGGCGAGATCGAAAGCCTGTCCAAGAGCGAAGAAGATATTCTGACCTATGCCATGTTCCCGGAACTGGCGCGCACTTTTTTGCAGGAACGCGCCTCCGATGCGCTCAAACCCGAACCGCTGCTACCGGTCGGTAGCAATCTTTCCTGCGGCCCGCAGTATTCGCCAAGCGAATTCAATGTCTCCCTTCACGGCGAAACCTTCCATATCCACATCACTGGCTCTGGCCGTCCAGGTGAAGAGCAGCGCCCGTTCTTCGTTTCGGTCGACGGGGTGCAGGAAGAAGTTATTGTCGAGGCACTCAACGAAGTTGAGGTATTTGGAGGCGTGGTCGGCGGTGG
>JAJXTJ010000033.1 GCA_021783895.1 Pseudomonadota bacterium
CAGCGCGGGTGAGAAAGGCGTTCATGCGCGCCTGAAGCTGGCGGCGCTCGTTTTCCAGGGCGATCAGTTCGGTCTTCATGCCGGTCTGCTCGACCTGTGCCCGGATGACGTCCTGCTGGGCCGACAGGCCGCCGGCGTAACGAACCTGGGCAATCTTTTCCAGGCGTGTCATGAGATCAAGGATTTCACGGGCAAGCCGCTCATTGCGATGCACGTAATAAAGCTGGGCATAGGCCGACTTGATGCGCGCCGACAGGTCCGCCCAGCTTCCCATGGCACGTCCCTTGGCACCCTCGGCCTCGAGTTCGGCAATCTCGCGTTTCAGATCGCGCTTGCCGAACCAGGGGATATCCTGCATCAGCAGATAGCGGGTGCTGCCGACGCGGCTCGGAGAAAGCGTCGGGTTCTGCTCGCCAAACTTGGTGATGTCCCGCAGTTCGACGCGTAATTTGGGGTCGGGGAAGGCGCCTATCGGGGTCACCCGTTCGCCGGCGGCCTCCGCCTCCAGGCGCATCGTTGCGTATTCGGGGTTATGCGTCCTGGCGTACTCAAGGAGCGAATCAACACGTGCGCCCAGCAACGGTTCCTGCGCTTGCACCGCCGTGCTCCAGTTCCACGCTAGCGCAATCAGTAGCAGACGTAACGAGCTTGTTGGTTGTTTCATGCGCTCCCCCTGATATTCCACATGCCGCCGAAAGCGCTGCTTTTCGGCTTTGCCTTCCGCTTGGACTGGTCCAGTGTATAAGAAGACCTTGCCTGGATGCGCCCCGCACCCGATGAACCACCCTGCCACGCCGTATCGGACAAGGTCTCCGTGATACGGTGCAATCTCCGCGCGAATCCTGTGCTACGCATGGTTTTCCTGAACCGGCCATAGGTAAAAGCGTGCCTGGCTTTTCTGTCCCACACCCACCGCGCCCTTGTCCAGATACAGAGCCCAGGCCCAGTCCGGCTCGTATAAGCTGGTGGTGGACGACCAATACACATCCCGAACCTCGGCAAAAGGATGGTCCGGCGGCAGGGCCGGATTGGCGGCGGCACAGTCCACCAGTGATTCCAGCTCGTTGATGTTGGGCAACCGCCAGCCCGCACCATTCTCCGCATTCAAGCGCGCCACCGCTGCCAGCGCCTCATGCCAGGTCACGCCCTTCTCCGGAGCAAAGCTCGCGGCGCGTCGCCAGACAAGGCCAGTGAGCCGGTCGACCACTGTCTCATCCTGCACGCAAAAGCGTGGCGCGGGCCAAGGGAGACCGGTGCGGGATTCGCCATCCTGTCCTGTTCCCGTACATGGGATGATCGCGCCCTTGTCGTCGTGGCATAACGTCTGGCCGGTGGCCGGCAGTATGCGGCTTTCTCCCCGCACCGGCCAGACCAGAAAGGATTGGTCTTTGCCGCCGTAGAACATGCGCCCGCCGTCCATGTCCACATACCAGGCATGGGCGGGTGTGCCGGCGGCGCTGGTGGCGCTCCAATACCAGCCGGCAAATACGTTGACGAAAGGGTGTCCCTCGGGCAGGGCGGGACGGCGGGCCTGGTGGCTCACCAGGCTGCGCAGTTCGCGCCGGTTGGGCAGCCGCCAGTCGGAAAAGCCCAGCGCCTGTTCGCGGTTCATTTCGGCGACGAAAGCCAGCGCCTCCCGCCAAGTCATTGGCAATTCACCGGGGGTAGCGTTCCGCATCCATAAGAGTCCCGTGAGCCGGTCAAGGATGATTTCGCCGCGGACTTCGAAGCGCGGTTCGGGCCACAGAAGGCCCTGGCGGAATTCGCCGTCCTGGCCGCTGCCAGAACAGGGTATCGCCGCGCCGCCTGGGTCGTGGCAGGTCGCCTGGCCTGTTTGCAGATAACCATGGATGGTTTCTATCACTCATCGCCTCTCGGTTTCACGGGCTGGCGTGAATGAACTTCCAAGTTTCCGACCTCGCATTCCTCCATGTAATGCACGAAACCGCGACGCAATCGCTCCGCCCAGCCATCGCCGAGCCTTACCCCCACCTCCACCATCTTCGCTTCGAGCTGATCCGCCGTTGCCTGGAGCAGGTCGTAGGTGATGGTCACCGTGTTGTCGTCCTGAATCTCTATTGCCTTCACCCCCATCATGGCGCCCAACTCCTCGGTCAAGATCACGGCGTCTTGCGCGGCAAGTGGCGTGTCGAGTTTAAAGCGTCTGCGCTTGAACAGTTCCATGCCCTTCTGCTTGGGCGCCTTCTCGCCGGGCACCCCGATGTAGAGGTGGGGATTGGCGACGAAGCGCTGTCGGCATTGCTCCGAGCAGAAGGCGTAGTGAATCCCCTCGTATATCATTTCGAACTGTGCTGGGGCGACCTCCATCCCGCAGACCGGATCCTTGACCGTGATACGCATTGATTCTCCTTGGCTACCGCCGCACGCCTCCGCCTATAAAGCCTGGTAACACACTCCGGCTTTAGCCCTCCCGGCGCTGGACGTCGGGCCGTGGAAAGAACGCCGGCACGCGCGCCGCGTAGCGCGCATACGCCTCGCCGAACTCGGCCGCCACCTCGCGCTCCTCGTGCCGTGCCAGGCGCACGTACATGAACACCAGCACCGGGAACATGGCGAGCGTCAGGATCGTCGGCCACTGCACCAGAAAGCCCAGCATGATGAGCACAAAACCCGCGTACTGCGGATGACGGATAGTGGCATACGGCCCGGTCACCGCCAGGGTGTGGCTGTGTTGCGCAGCAAACAGCACCTTCCAGGCCGAGGCCAGCAGCCAGAAGCCGCCGCCGATGAAGGCGAAGCTCAGCAGGTGAAATGGGCCGAAATGCGGGTTGGCGCGCCAGCCGAACATGATTTCCAGCAGATGGCCGGCATCGTGCGATAAAAAATCCACGCCCGGATAACGGCTCTGCAACCAGCCGGAGAGCAGATAAATCGTCAGTGGAAAACCGTACATCTCGGTGAACAGCGCAACGATGAACGCCGAAAATGCGCCGAACGAGCGCCAGTCGCGCTTCGTTAGCGGTTTGGCGAAGCTGAACGCGAACAGGATGAATACGGCGGAATTGATCAGCACCAACAGCCATAAGCCATAGGCAGGCGCAGTGTCATTCATGCCTTGTCCCCTTCCTTGTCATGAGGAGGTTGGTGTGCACCATTTCCGCCATGCCCACGATGCATAAAAGAATGCAGCAGCGGACAAGCAAGCAACAGCAAGAAAGGCAGCGCCCCGAACAGGTGGGCGCGGTGCTCGGTCAGCAGGAAAAACGCCGCGATGGCGAAAAAAGCCAGCACGGCCAGGTTGACCTCGCCTGTGTCCGGGTGCCGATGCGGAGCGGAAAGCTGGCGTTTCATGACGTCACTTTTTCGTATAGGGATTAGGCGCGCGCATGCTGGTAGTCGAATTGCGCCTCGATCACGTCCGCCATCCCGGGCAATTCGATCCGCACGTTGATGCGATAGGGGTTGTTGGTGACCGGCATGTTGAAGTAATTGCCGTAGCTGACCGTGCCCGCAATCAGCATGGGTTCGAATTTTTTCTGGGCGCCGGCCAAATTGATTTCATGCACCCGCGCGCTCACTTTCGCACCGCTGATGCGCTTGCCCGTGGCGTTGTCGAACAGCGCCACCACGACATGTTGCTGATGTTGCCCGGCCGGCACGCCGCCGTGCATTTCCGCCTCGGTGCGCGGTTTGGGATGCCCCAGTACCATCTCGGCCGGAATCACGCCGAGATAAATGGCTACGCCGTTCACCACTTTGTGTAGGCTGGAATCGGCCGCAAACGTGGCAGTTAGGAACAAGGTCGTGATGCCGGCCAGGGCCACGCGCAAAAGCGTTTTGAGATGAGGGATTGGCATGATGTCGTCCTCCTAAGGCTTGATGGCGCTCCAAAACGCCAGGATTCCCGCACGCCGGCCCTTGTCTTGTACCGGAGCGAAACCTGCTTCCCGGAAATAGTCCGGGAGTGTCCCGTGGAAGTTGTCTGCGGTCGTGGGCATGAACAGAAACGGCCAGGCCACCAGCCACCACAAGGGGTTCGCGGGGCGGTAGAAATCCGCCACGACGAAGCGGCCGCCCGGCTTGAGCACGCGATACACCTCGCGCAGGCCCTGTCGTTTCAGATCGGACGGCAGGTGATGCAGCATGAGGCTGGACAGGACGACATCGAAACGCGCGTTCTCGAACGGCAATTGTTCGATCGCGGCGACCTTGAATGCGGCGCGGCTGCCGAGCCGTTGCGCGTTTTCTTTCGCTACGCGAATCATGTCCTGCCCGGGGTCGATGCCGATGGCCGAACCCGCCGGCCCGGCGGCCTCGCCCGCGCGGCGCGTGAGCACACCGCTGCCGCAGCCCACGTCGAGGATAGTTTCGCCCGCGCGAATCGCTGCCACTTGCAGCGTCTGGTCGCGGAAACCTTGGCCCAGGCCGACCGCGCGGCAATACACATCGTAGAACGGCGCGGCCCAATCCATGATCATGCCGTGGGTGTGCACCGCCGGTTCATCCGATTTCGGGCGGATGTCGAACAAGCCCCACAGCAATAGCGCCGGGCATACCAGCAGGAAGGCAGCAAGCAGCGCGCTCCACCAGGTCAGCCCAAACAGCATGAACACCGCTGCCGCGAGCGCTATCGCGAGCCAGGGACAGAGCCAGGACCAACGATTCATCATGCCGTCCCCTCCTTCAGTTTCGCGCGCTTCAACAGCGCCGAATTCACAATCACCGAGAGTGAGCTCAAGGCCATGGCGGCGGCGGCGATGATGGGATTTAAAAATCCCAAGGCCGCCACCGGGATACCGATGGAGTTGTAGATAAAGGCCCAGAACAGGTTCTGCTTGATCTTGCGCATGGTGGCGCGCGACAGGCGGATCGACGCGACCACGTCACGCACGTCGTCCTTGATCAGGACGATGCCGCCGGTCTCCTTGGCCACGTCGGAGCCGGAGCCGATGGCAATGCCGATATCGGCCACCGCCAGCGCCGGCGCATCGTTGACGCCGTCGCCCACCATGGCAACCGCCTTGCCTTGTTGCTGCAGGTCTTGAATGATGCGCGCCTTGTCGCCCGGCAGCACTTCCGCGATCACCTGCGTGATACCGAGTTGCGCGGCGATGGCGTGCGCGGTGCGCTGATTGTCGCCGGTCAGCAGAACCACCTCGATGCCTTCTTGCTGCAGTGCGGACACCGCCTCCTGCGCTTCCGGTTTCAAGGTGTCTGCGACGGCGATAATGCCGGACAGGGCGCCGTTCATGCCGACCAGCATGGCGGTTTTGCCTTCGGTTTCCAGCCGGGTCATGGCGACTTCGGCCGTAGTTACATCAATGTTCTCGCGCGCGAGCAAGCGGCGGTTGCCGAGCAGCACCTGCCGGCCTTCGACGCGGCCGCGAATACCATGGCCGGGGATGGAATCAAAGCCCTCCACCTGCGGCAACGCGAGTTCGCGCTGTTGCGCGGCGCGTACGATCGCCTCGCCCAAGGGATGCTCGGAGCCGGCCTCGACCGCGGCGGCGAGCCGCAGGATTTCTTCCTCTGTTGCCGCGCCGAGCGCAACGATATCCGTGACGTTGGGCTCGCCCCGTGTCAGCGTGCCGGTCTTGTCGAATACCACGGTGGTCAGCTTTTCCGCGCGCTCCAGCACTTCGGCGCCACGGATCAGGATGCCGGCTTCGGCCCCCTTGCCCACACCCACCATCAGCGCCGCCGGGGTGGCGATGCCCAGCGCGCATGGGCAGGCAATGATCAGCACCGCGATGAAGGCGAGCAGTCCCTGCGGGAAGTTGCCGAACGCCCACCAGCCGAAAAAAGCCAGGAAAGCGACCGCCACCACCACCGGGACGAAATACGCGGTCACCTTGTCGGCGAGGCGCTGCACCGCTGCGGTGCTGGCCTGCGCGTCTTCCACCATCTTGATGATCTGGGCCAGCGCCGTCTCGGCCCCGACCCGCGTCGCCTTGAAGCGAAACAGGCCGGTGCGATTGAGCGTGCCGCCGATCACCGCGCTGCCCGCTGCCTTTTCCACCGGCATGGACTCGCCGGTGAGCATGGATTCGTCCACCGAGGAATTGCCTTCCAGCACCTGCCCGTCGGTGGGAATTTTCTCGCCCGGCCGCACCACCATGGTTTCGTCCACCATCACCGACTCGGCGGGCACTTCCATTTCGACGCCCTCGCGGATGACGCGGGCGGTCGCCGGCTTCAGGTCCAGCAGTTTTCTCACCGCCGCCGAGGAGCGCTTCTTGATGATCTCCTCCATGTATTTTCCCAACAGCACGAAGGCGATGATGACGGCGGAGACTTCGAAATACACCGCGCGCTCTTCCACTTTCACCGGCAGCACCTCGGGAAAGAACAGCACCGCCACGCTGTAGAAATAGGCGACCGAGGTGCCCATCGCGATCAGGAAATCCATGTTGATGCTGCGGGTTCGGATCGCGTTCCACGCGCCCTTGTAAAAGCTCCAGCCACCGATGAACTGCACTGGTGTCACCAGCAGGAACAGCCACATGCCCCAGGTGAACCAGGGCAATTGCGGAATCGGCGCCCAGGTGACGATGGTGGCGCCGGTGGCGAGCGCGAGGAAGGCGCCGGCGCGCAGGATGGCCAGCACCAGCACGCCGGTGAGCGCGATCATGACGCGCGTCTTCATCGACTTGAGTTCTTGCTCGGGCGACTCGAAAGTGCGCTGGCAGCCCACGCTGCAGAAATAATAGGCGCGGCCGGCGCGCTCCGATTTCAGGGCGGTAGCCTTGTCCACCAGCATGCCGCAAATGGGATCCTTGGCCATGGCTTTGCCGGCTTTTCCCTGCGGCGCGGGTGCGGCCATCGTTTCGCCGTGGGCATGGGAATGCGCGCTGGCGGCCGGATTGGATGCGCCGACGAACTGCGCGGGATTGGCCTGGAATTGGCCGAGGCAGCGAGCAGAGCAAAAATAGTACGTCTGTCCGGCGTGGCTGGCGCTACCCGCCGCACTTTTTTCGTCCACCGTCATGCCACACACCGGGTCGGTCGCCATCTCAGCCTCCTTGATTTTCCAGTCCTGTCGCGAAGACGAAAACAAACTCGCCGCCGTTGATATTCACGCCCAGGTTGCCGCCGTGGCTCTCGGCGTAAGCAAGCCAACCGAGCTTGTCGCCGGTGCATTCTTGAACTACCGGGTACCCCACTTCGTTTTTTCCGTCGAACCAGGCGACCAGCATCACATCCATGGCCACCTTCTTGGCGAGAACATCGGCGAGGGCATCGGCGGCGGCGTAATCCAAGGCCGCCCCCTGAACGCTGACATCGATCACCTTGAAATTTCTGTGCGGGTCCTGGGCCAACGGGGAACCGGAGCCGACGGTTTTCATGCTGTTCTCCTGGTTCAAACCTTCGCCTGTTTTAAGCCTGTCACTATCGCGACAGGCGCCATCCCGCACTTCATCGCCACCATCTCGCGCAGGGTTTTTTCCTCGGCGCTGAAGGCTTCCACCGCCTGGGGATCGAACTGCGCTCCAGCCAAGCGCAGAATCTCCACCTTCGCCGCGTCGAAGGACAATCCCTTGCGATAAGGACGATCGGAGGTCATCGCATCCAGCGTGTCGATCACCGCGAACAGCCGCGCCGCGAGTGGAATGGCCTCGCCCGAGAGGCCGCGCGGATAGCCCGTGCCGTCAAAGCGCTCCTCATGGCAGAGAACGATTTCCGCGGCCTCGGCCATGAACTGCACACTCGCGAGAATGCGGTGCCCGATCTCGGGGTGCGTGCGCATGATCAGCCACTCGTCCTCCGTCAGCGGCCCTTGCTTGAGCAAGATAGCGTCCGGGATGCCGACCTTGCCGATGTCGTGCAGCAACGCGCCCCAGTAAATCTGACGCAGCCTCTGCGGATCCTGCGTGAAACGCCACGCCAGCACCTGGGTGTGGCAGGCAACGCGCTGCGAATGCAATCCGGTCTCGTGCTCGCGAGCATCCAACGCCGCCGTCAAGGCCTCGGCCAGGGCAAGATAAGCTTGGTCGCGCTCCACCTGTAAATCGTGCTGTTCCCGCTGCTTGAGGAAACATGCCTCGCAGTAGAAACGATCATCCTCCCGCGCGAACGGCGCGGCGGGGATGGCGCGGCCACAGAGGTGGCAGGCCGGCGCGTGGTTCCGCGCTTGCATGGCACCGCGCGTGTCGGAATGGGCTATCGTCATCACACTCGGCCTTTTATCCGGTATGAGGAAACCCGGCGGGAACTTCTCTGCCGGGCTCCGCCCAGATCACTTCTTCTTGGGTGCGTCGCCGTGCATCATCTCGTCCATCTGCTTGCGCATCTGATCCATGCGCTTCTG
>JAJXTJ010000034.1 GCA_021783895.1 Pseudomonadota bacterium
ACCTCACAAGTCAACCTGCTGCGTGACGGCATGCTTTCCCATGCGGGCGTCTACGAGGGTATGAACTGGAATTTCTCGGTGCGCTCGCAAAGCTACCAGACCCTGCAGGATCCGCTGGCGCCGATCACTACCCCTTACCGTCGCACCCAGATGCTGTTGAACGGAGCCCGCACAGTCAACTGGAGCAGCAACGACCTGGGACCAGGAGCGATCCTGGCGCTGAACAGCGAGCTGGTCAATTTCTCCCACTCCGGTCTGGTTGTCGGCGCGCCTTCACCCCTGCCCAATGCCAGGCGCTTCAACCTGTACCCCAGCATCAGCCTGCCGCTGACCCGGATTTACGGCTATATCACGCCGAAAATCGGTCTGCACAGCACCAGCTACAGCTTCGACAGCAGCACCACCGCGCAGCCGAACATCAATCGCACCATGCCAATTTTCAGCATCGACAGCGGGCTGTACTTCGAGCGCGATACCAATTTGTTCGGCTCGAATTATCAGCAGACGCTGGAGCCCCGGCTGTTTTATGTTCGCGTCCCGTACCGCGACCAGAGCCAGATTCCGGTATTCGATTCCGGCGACATCGGATTCGGCATCCCTCAGATCTTCTCGGAAAACCGCTTTGCCGGGGTCGACAGAATCAGCGATGCCAACCAGATCACCACGGGGATAACCTCCCGTTTCTTCGAGGAATCCGGCGTCGAGCGCCTGCGCGGCACGCTTGCTCAACGCTACTACCTGAGCCTGCCGCAAGTCACGTTACCCGGTGAAAGCCCTCCCACCAGAAAGTATTCCGACTTGCTGGCCTCAATCGGCGGCCAGATCACAAATGCACTGACGCTGGACACTTTGTGGCAATACGATCCCCAATTGAATAGAACCGGCAACTTTTCGCTCACCAGCCGCTACCTGCCCGCACCAGGCAAAATCCTCAATTTCAGCTACAGCTATACCCCGGCCACCCTCCTCGCCCCGACCGGTATCAAGCAATTCGACGCCTCCGCACAGTGGCCCCTGACAGGACGCTGGAACGGGCTGGCCAGATGGAACCATTCAATCCTGGACAGCAAGGATCTGGAAACCCTGGCCGGTCTCGAATACAATGCCGGTTGTTGGGCGTTCCGGGCGGTCGTGCATAGCTTCGCCACCACCACTTCACAACGCAGCGACTCAATTTTCTTCCAGCTGGAGTTGAACGGAATCGGTACTATCGGCTCCAATCCATTGGACGTGCTCACACGCAACATCTATGGCTATATCAAAACCACCCAAATCCCAAATGAAAACAACATCACAGAATCCCATTAAGCGTATCCTGGCAATCCTGCTCGTTTTTTTCCTGACCGCCGCTCACGCCGCCGGGAACGGGGCGACGCGACCCTCGGCCCCGCCTCAACTGGTCGACCGCATCGTCGCCGTGGTCAATAATGAAGTCATCACCCAGTTCGAGCTCAACGACCGGATGCGGATCGTCATGCAGCAGCTGAAAAAACAGGGCACGCCTCTGCCGCCTCATGAAGTGCTGGAAAAACAGATGCTGGAACGCATGATCACCGACCGGGTGCAGTTGCAATTTGCCAAAGAAACCGGCATTCGCGTCGACGATCTGCAACTCGACAAAACGCTGCAACGCATCGCACAGAAAAATAACATGACCGTGGATGCCTTCCGCGGCACGCTGCAAAAAGACGGCGTCAATTTTGCCAAATTCCGCGAAGAGATCCGCGATGAAATTATTCTCAGCCGCTTGCGCGAGCGCGAAGTGGAAAACCGCATCACCGTCAGCGACGGCGAAGTGGAGAGCTTCCTCAACTCACGCGCCGCTCAAACCAGCGGGGAAGACGAATTCAAACTGGCGCAAATTCTGGTCCGCGTACCCGAACAAGCCAGCCCGGAGCAGGTTAAAAGCAAGCGCGATCGCGCAGAAAAAGCCCTGTCCGAATTAAGCAAGATGGGTTTCGCCCAAGTGGCAGCCAGCTATTCCGATGCGCCGGATGCCTTGCAGGGCGGGGTGATTGGCTGGCGGGCCGCCAGCCGTCTGCCGGCCTTGTTCCTGGAAGCCGTCAACGGCCTGAAGCCGGGCGAAACCAGCGCCGTGCTGCGCAGCCCGAACGGCTTCCACATCCTCAAGCTGCTCGACAAGCGCAGCAAAGGGGGGGGCGTAATGATCGTGCAACAAACCCATGCGCGCCACATCCTGATCAAGACCAGCGAAACCACCTCGGATACCGACGCCAGAAACCGCATCATCCAGCTCAAGGAGCGCCTGGACAACGGCGCCGATTTCGCCGAGTTGGCTCGGCTTAATTCCGAGGATGGCTCCGCCTCGAAAGGCGGCGACCTCGGCTGGCTTTCACCCGGTGATACCGTACCCGAATTCGAACACGCCATGGATGCGCTCAAGCCGGGGGAAATCAGCGCCCCCGTCAAGACGCCCTTCGGCTGGCACCTGATCCAAGTACTGGAGCGCCGCTCGGAAGATGTCAGCAAGGAACGGCAGACCCTCATGGCGCGTCAGGAGATCCGCGCCCGCAAGGCCGACGAGGCCTACGAGGACTGGCTGCGTCAGCTGCGCGACCAGGCTTTCGTCGAATACCGGCTGGAAGACAAGTTCTGAGCTTGAACCTGAAAACGGCAGATTGTCCACGAAATACACAAAAATCACGAAAAATTCAGGGAGATATGAGGCTGAATACTCTCACCTGCCGGGCGAATCCAGGACTGTCGTCAACTTGTTGATTTATTTTGTGTATTTTGTGTATTTCGTGGATAAAAAAAGTTTTCCAGGTTGAACACTCCCGTCATTGCATTAACCGCAGGCGATCCGGCAGGCATCGGCCCGGATTTGTGCGTGCTGCTGGCACAGCAGAAACCGGCCGGATCGCGCATCATCGCCATCGCAGACCGCAGCCTGCTTGCCGAGCGCGCCGGACAACTGGGGCTGCCGCTCGATCTGGTTGACTTCTCCCCCGCCGCTGCCGCACCGGACGAACCCGGCGTGCTGGAAGTGCTGCACCGCGACCTGTTCGAGCCCGCCGTTGCCGGCAAGCTGAATCCGGCCAACAGCCGCTATGTGCTCGACACCTTGTCCGCAGCGGCGCACGGTTGCCTGGCCGGCACCTTCGACGCCATGGTTACCGCCCCGGTGCACAAGGGCGTGATCAACGATGCCGGCATCCCTTTCACCGGTCATACCGAATTTCTCGCCGAGCTGACCGGAACCCCGCAAGTCGTGATGATGCTGGTCGGCGGCGGCCTGCGCGTGGCGCTGGTCACTACCCACCTGCCGCTCAAGGATGTTTCCGCCGCCATCACCCGGCAAAGCCTGGCGCGGACCCTCCGCATCCTGCACCGCGGCCTGAAGCAGCGCTTTGCCCTGGCTAACCCGCGCATCCTGGTCACCGGGCTCAACCCCCACGCCGGCGAATCCGGCCACATGGGGCGCGAGGAAATCGACGTCATCATTCCGGTACTGGAAATGCTGCGCGCAGAAGGCATGGACCTCGCCGGGCCGCTGCCCGCCGATACCCTGTTCACCAGACATCAACTGCAAGGTTCCGACTGCCAGCTTGCCATGTACCACGACCAAGGGCTGCCGGTGCTGAAATACGCCAGCTTCGGCGGCGGCGTCAACGTTACCCTGGGGCTCCCCATCATCCGCACCTCGGTGGACCACGGCACCGCGCTGACGCTCGCCGGCACAGGGAAGATCGGGAGCGGCAGCCTCACGGCAGCGATCAAACTGGCGCTGGAAATGGCGAAGAACAGTGAGGAGTCAGGAGTGAGGGGTGAGGGGTGAGGAGTAAAACCGGCCACGGTGTTGCCTTTGACCTCACTCTTTTTACCCCTCACTGAATCATAATGAAACACATCCCAAGAAAACGCTTCGGCCAGAATTTCCTTACCGACCAGGGCATCATTCAGGCCATCGTTCGCGCCATCCATCCCCAACCCGGCGACATCATGGTCGAAATCGGCCCCGGCCTGGGTGCGCTCACCGACCCGCTGCTCAAGATCCTGCTCCGCCTGCATGTGGTGGAAATCGACCGCGACATCATCGTCCGGCTGCGGAACAACTATCCGGCGGCAAAGCTGACGATCCATGCCGGCGATGCGCTGGAATTCGACTTTTCCACGCTGGGCGAGCGCATCCGCATCGTCGGCAATCTGCCCTACAACATCTCCACGCCGATTCTGTTTCACCTGAGCGAATATGTCGGCAACATCATCGACATGCACTTCATGCTCCAGAAGGAAGTGGTGGAACGCATGGTGGCCGCGCCCTCCACGCCGGAATACGGCAGGCTTTCGGTGATGCTGCAATACCGCTACGCCATGGAACTGATGTTCATCGTGCCGCCGGATGCTTTCCACCCTGCGCCCAAGGTCGAATCCGCCATCGTGCGCATGATCCCCTATGCGGCTCTGCCGCACCCGGCGAAGGATGAAGCCCTGTTCGGCGCCATCGTCACCGCCGCCTTCGGGCAGCGTCGCAAGACCCTGCGCAACACGCTGAAAGCCTATCTGGATGATGCCGGATTTGCGGCGCTGGGAATCGATCCCGGCTTGCGGGCCGAGAATCTGGGGGTGGGGGAGTTTGTGGCGATTGCCAATTTTTGCAAGGGGTAGCTGGACAACAAACAAAGGGGTCTTGATATCATACTTTCTATCGGTGAAGGCGTGACATCAAGACCCCTTTGTTCGTTCCTTTGTTCAACCGGACACTTGCGTTTTCACGCGAACCCCAGGAAAACCGCTAAGGCACGATTCACTGCGAGCATGACATCGTCGTCGAGTCGGCCAAATGTTTCCCCTATTTTCTCGCGGGGTACCGTCTGCGGTTTATCGACCATCACTTGCGATGGTTTGCGCAGGCCGTTCCCATCGCCAGGTTTGACAGTGATGCGGAACAGAGGGGCCTCTCGAAGCTCGCCCGTCACAGGCAAGATCGTGACAGATGGATGCTCGTCGAATAGGTCAGTCTGGATAACCAGTGCCGGACGCGGTTTGCCATAGTCACCTTGCAAGGCAACCGTGACCAGATCTCCGCGCCTCATTCCCAACCATCCGTGTCAGCCGCAGCTTCCAGCCAGTCCAAAGTTTCACGCTCATGTGCATCGCCAAGCAAGGCGAGCGATTGACGGCGGCATTCCTCGGCGAACCCGGCTCGACGAGTATCGGGAACCCAAATTTGTACGGGTCGCAACCCGGCGGCCCGCAATGCCATGCGGTGCTTTTGCACCCGCTCTGACGTGCTCGTCCTCATGATCATCTCCATAATGAATGGTTACATGTAACATTATAGTGGCAATCGGCGTTACATGCAACGGGGTTTGGCAGCCTTTATCCCAGATAATCCATTAGCTCGAAAACAGCGTCATTCCCGCTTTCGCGGGAATTAGGAACTAAATTCTTTACCACAGAGACACTAGAGACAAAGAGAAAGTCCATGGCAATACATTACAGATCGACCTGATTTCGCCCAGCAGGTGTCCTTCCGCGCCGGTGTAATGCTTTGTTCTCTGTGTCTCTGTGGTGGGGCGTTTAGGATTATCCTTGGAGGGCTTCCGTTGCAAAAAAACAACACATTTTCCTCCGGCAACAAAAAACCGGACGTTTTTATCGACCGGTGCTTGGAATCCGAAGGGGGGGTGGTGATAATGGGATCGTCTGTAAAAGACAGGGCTCAATGAAGGGCCTCGTTGCAAAACCCTACTCTCAATGGAGAATTATATGAACAAGAAACTTTTGGCTTTGGCAGTTGCTGCCGCCCTGGCTCCTGCCGCCGCGATGGCCGACAACGGCAACGTCACCATTTACGGTCAGATGAACGCTTCCGTCGACTCAGTTAGCACGGGCCGCGTTTCTAATAGCGTGCGCACCACCCAGATCAACGACAACTCCTCCCGCCTCGGCTTCAAGGGCACGGAAGACGTGGGCAACGGCCTGAGCGCCGTGTGGCAAATCGAAGGCGGCCTGTCTGCTGACGGCGCTTCCTCTTCCACTTCCGGCCAAAACACCGGCGGCAGCAGCTACAGCGGCGTCACCCTCGGCTCCCGCGACACCTTCGTCGGTCTGACCGGCGGTTTCGGTACCGCAATTCTGGGCCGTCACGACACCCCGTACAAGATCGCTACCCGCAGCCTGGACGTGTTCGCCGACAACATCGCGGATAACCGTTCCATCATGGGCCAGTCCGGCAACGGCGCAACCACCTTTGACGGTCGTCAATCCAACGTGATCGCCTACATCTCCCCAACCATGAGCGGCTTCACCGGCGCAATCGGCTACGTGGCCGGCGCTGAAGGCGTAAACAGCTCCACCCAGACCAAAGGTAGCGCCTGGTCCTTGGCGGGTCTTTATGGCAACGGCCCGATCTTCGGCAGCTTGTCTTATGAAAAGCACAACGTAGGTAACGCACTTACCGGCACCTTGGGCGATCCGTCTGGTCTGGCCGCACCGGGAATCGCTGGCGCAAATGAAAGCGCATGGAAAATCGGCGGTGGCTACACCATGGACGCCTTCAAGGTGGGTCTGGTTTATGAAAAAACCAACGACAACTTTGGCGATAAGCTAGGTAAATCGTCTAGCAACATGTTTGGCCATCACTCGATCTACCTGAGCGGTGCCTACACCATGGGTGCTAACGTTCTGAAATTGGCCTACACCAAGGCAAGCGACCTGAACGATACTGCCGACCTCGGTTCCAATACCGGCGCCAAGCAGTACAGTTTCGGCGTGGACCACCACATGAGCAAGCGTACCACCGTGTACGCTCTGTACTCCAAGGTTAAGAACGATACCAATGGTGTATACGGTCTGACCGGCGGTTCCAATGGCGGCGTGGCTGGTGGTGCTCTTGGTGCTTCCGCTGTTGCAACTGGTCAAGACCCAAGCGTTTTCTCGCTGGGCATGAAGCACTCCTTCTAATTTCTCGCCGGCTTAGTCCGGTTTGAAGTGTGAAGATTGAAACGGGCCTCTTCGGAGGCCCGTTTTTTATTGCCAAGGCAGCAGGAATCATTTAGTCTGGGCACTCATTTGGGAGAGCAACATGAGCACGCTAACATTCGACACGCACAAGTTTATCAAGCGGCTTACCGAAGCCGGAATGCCGCTTGGGCAGGCGGAGGTTCTGGCCGATGAACAAACCAAACTGATTGATGAGCGCCTTGCTACCAAGGATGACCTGAAAATGATGGAGCTGCGGCTGACTATGAAACTAGGAACGTTAATCGCGGCCGGCATCGGGATTGTGGCAACGGTGACAAAATTGTTGCAGTGAGCTTCTAATTTCTCGCCGGCTTGGTCCGGTTGGAAGCGTGAAGATTGAAACGGGCCTCTTCGGAGGCCCGTTTTCTATTTCACCGTCTTTGCGCGCGGCGCCTACATGCCATATACTTGTATCTGTAGCCCAAGGAGAATCCTCTAAATGTCCACCATTACCTTCGATACGCACGAATTCGTCAAGCGACTACGCGATTCCGGCTTCACTGAAAGTTAGGCAGAAGCTTTGACCATCGCGCAGAAAGAATCCTTATCGCAAGCGCTTGACGGCCAACTCGCCACAAAAACCGACATGACTGATTTGCGTCGTGATATGGCTGAGATGAAGTACGATCTTCTGAAATGGGTGGTTGGTATCGCTCTGGCGCAAATTGGTTTGCTTGTCGGTATCCTGGTCAAGTTGCTGCAATAACAAATAATTTCTCGCCGGCTTGGTCCGGTTTGAAGTGTGAAGATTGAAACGGGCCTCTTCGGAGGCCCGTTTTTTGTTTCACCGTCTTTGTGCGCGGCGTCCACATGCCATATACTTGTATACTGTAGCCCAAGGAGAATTCTCTAAATGGCCACCATTACCTTCGATACACATACCTTTGTCAAGAAACTTAAGGCTGTCGGCTTCACGGAAGAGCAGGCAGAAGTTTTTGCCAATGAACAGGCGACATTAATTGAAGACCGTCTTGCCACCAAGCACGATATCCTGTTGCTGGAAAAAGACATCAAGGAAATCGAAGCCAACCTTCGCCGTGACTTGAGGGAATTGGAATACCGGCTAACCATCAAACTTGGGACGTTGATGGTCGTTGCGGTCGGTGTTGTTACGACCTTGGCCAAGTTGTTATAGGATCAATGGGGTCTACCATCGAATTTGCAGATGACGACCGTCAACGGGAAGCGTAGCATAACTCTCTGACGGGGGTGTGGCTCTTGGGGTCGGCGAACATGGCAAC
>JAJXTJ010000035.1 GCA_021783895.1 Pseudomonadota bacterium
CAGTGTAGTCGGACGCCCGAGCAATACATGATTCAGTTGAAAGTGGTTCCCGCCGACGTCAAGGCCTACTATGACAAACACCGCGAGGAATTCCTTGTTCCCGAGCAGGCTCGGCTTGATTATGTGGTCTTGTCGGCGGATGATCTGCAGCAGCAGATGGTTGTCAGCGATGAAGAAGCGAAAAAATATTATGACGAGCATAGTACCCAATACAGTGAACCGGAGCAACGCAGAGCGAGTCACATTCTGATTGCCGTAGGGCCGAACGCCAGCCCTACCGAAAAAACGGCCGCACGTACCCTGGCGGAACAGATTCTGAAAGAAGTCAAACAGGACCCGGCAAAATTTGCGGATCTCGCCAAACAGTACTCCAAGGATCCGGGTTCTGCGGCCCAAGGAGGAGACCTGGGTTTTTTCTCTCGCGGTGCAATGGCCAAGCCGTTTGAGGATGCCGCGTTTGGCATGAAGGATGGAGAAATCTCTGGCCTGGTTCAGTCCGATTTCGGTTTCCATATCATCAAATTGACAGCGATCAGGGGTGGCGGTGCTCGCAGCTTCGATGAAGTCAGGGGAGAAATCACGCAGGAACTGAAGAAGCAGAAGGCGGTCAAGAAATTCGACGAACAGGCTGAAACTTTCAGCAACATGGTTTACGAGCAACCGGACAGTCTCAAGCCAGTGGCTGACGCACTGAAATTAAAGATTCAGTCTAGCCCGTGGGTCAGCAAAAAAGGGGGTGACACAGCACTGCTGAATCATCCCAAGCTGTTGCAGGCGGTGTTTTCAGAAGACACGCTCAAGCTCAAGCACAACACTGAAGCGGTCGAGGTCGCGCCGAATACGCTGGTAGCCGCGCGCGTAGCAGAATATAAAGCTGCCAGCTATAGGCCGTTCGAGGAGTTGAGCACGGAGCTGTCCAAGCGTTTGTTGCGTGAGCAGGGCAATGCCATGGCGGTGAAGCGGGGCAAGGATGCGTTGGCCAGCCTGCAGAAAGGGGGGGCAGTTGCCGATTTGAAATGGGGTGCGCCTATCCTGATCAGTCGTGGAAATGCCCCCAGTATGGGCAAGGATGTGTTGGACCGGATTTTCCGGGTGGATGCGGGCAAATTGCCCGCCTATACGGGCATCGAGAACCCCAATGGCGGGTATACCCTGATCAAGGTCAGCAAGGTTGTCGAGCCCGGCGCAATCGATCCGGCGAAAATGAAATCCTACGCCAACCAGTTGCGGCAGGCGCTTGCACAAGAATATTCTTCGGCCTACCTGGCGAGCCTGAAGCAGAAGGCGAATATCAGCATCAAGAATGAAAAGCTGGAAAAGGTCGAGCACTAATAGAAATAGTCGCAACCAGGTACAGGATGAAGATTCTCTCCGCTAACCACTCAAGTGCGGCGTTGTACGGTATTTAGCTATGGCTGACAAACTTGCAATCATGCTGCTGACGGTCGACCCGGATCATCCTCATGTGTGCGGCACACCGTTCTTCCAGGCCGCTGCTGCGGCTGCGATGGACGTTGGCGTGGAGATCTATTTTGCCAGTCGTTCCGTGCGCCTGTTGATCAAGGGCGTGGCCGAGAATATTTTCCCCAGCGACAATCGGACCAAGTCGGTCTACGGCTTCATGAAGGATGCTTCCGACCTCGGCGTCAAGTTCTTTGCCTGTGGCGGGGCGATGGAGCCTTGCGATATGACCGAGGAGGAGTTGGTGCCGGAATGCACGGGTATTGCCGGCGCAGCGACCTTCGTTACCCGTGTCATGGATGACGACTGGAAGACGATTACTTATTGAGGCAAGGCCCCCGGTGCGTTCTGGTGGGCAAAAGCCAGGACCTGGATGAACGCCGTTTCCATCTGTTCCATAACTTCACCGGCTTGCTCCCAAGCCCCATTCCTGATTGCCTGTTCAGCTTCACGCGCCAGATTGGCCATTTTCCGTGCAGCGATATAAGCCGATGCTCCCTTGAGTTCGTGGGCGGCCTTGGCGCCTGCGACATCCTTCAGCCCGATCGCGGCCTTAAGTCGCTCCAGGAGCGATGGCGTGGTGTCGAGATAAAGCGCCAGCAACTCCTCGACGATTTGATGGTCCTGATTGAATGTGTCATACAGGTGTTCAAGATCGATAGACTGCGTTTCCGGAGTTGTGTATGGCGCGTTTTCGTCCAACTGCCCCACAAGGGGACTTCGACTTTCTACGGGCTGAAGCCCGTGAAAGATCGTATGCGGCAGCCATATTTTAAGTGCGGACTCCATATCTCCAAGTTTCAGCGGTTTCATCAGGTAATCATCCATACCTGACGCCAGGCATTTTTCCCGGTCGCCGTGCATTGCGTTGGCAGTCATGGCGATAATCGGCATCCTTTTTGCATGCGAGGCTCTTTCACGGCGACGGATCGCAGCGGTGGCTTCGAAGCCATCCAGTTCCGGCATCTGACAGTCCATCAGTACCAGGTCATAGCGGCTTTTTGCCAGTGCTTCCAGTGCTTCTCGGCCATTGCTGGCGATCTCGGTCTGCAGCCCGAGTTTTTGCAGCATGTAGAGCACCACCTTGCGGTTGACCGGGTTATCTTCCACGATCAGGACGCGCACCGTGGGCGAAATTTTACCGGCGGTACGAAGCGCCGAGTCGGTATGATGGTCGCGTACGGGTTGTACCGTACCAGCCAGGGCGGTTTCAAGCTTGTTCATGCGCACCGGTTTGGCGAGCATGACGTCCATGCCGGCTGCGATCAATTCTTCCTTGTGGGCACGCGGCGCGACGGGTGCCAGCAGCACCAGGCGCGGCGCTGCCTGCCCGGTGTCGTTCTTGATCAGGCGCGACAGGGTGATGAGGTCGTAGTCGGGCAGGGCGGTGTCGAGGATTACCAGGTTGAACACGGCATCTTCATCCTGCGCGGCATGCAGGCGTATCAAGGACTCTTCGCCGCTAGCCGCTGTGGCGCAGGGAACTTGCCAGAATTCGAGTTGCTGTTCCAGGATGGAGCGGAAATCGGCGTTGCCGCTGGCGATGAGCACGCGCAGCCCGTGCAGGGCAATACCGGGCTCGACCGGAACCGGGCGCTCCATCTGCCTGTCCAGGCGCAGCCGGAACCAGAAGGTGCTGCCCTGTCCGGGGCTGCTGTCCACACCGATTTCTCCGCCCATCATCACGGTGAGTTGTTTGGAGATGGCCAGGCCGAGCCCGGTGCCACCGTGCTTGCGGGTGGTAGATCCGTCGCCTTGGGAGAAGGACCGGAACAGGCGCCGGTGGCCTTCCTCGCTGATGCCGATGCCGGTGTCGCTGACCTCGAAACGCAATGTTACGGCGCCGGTTTCTTCCCGCTCGGGGATTACTCTCAGCAGCACTTCGCCGATGTCGGTGAATTTAACCGCATTGGCAGTCAGATTGGTGAGAATCTGGCGCAGGCGTCCGGCCGCACCGCGCAAGCGGAAATCGTGTCCGGGCGGAATGTCGTAGAGCAACTCCAGGCCTTTGCTTTGCGCCTGCCCCGCCAGGAGTTCCGCCACTTCCGCAACGATCTCGCGCAGGTCGAAGTCCTCGGTTTCCATATCCAGTTTGCCGGCCTCGATCTTGGAAAAGTCGAGGATGTCATTGATGATGGCGAGCAGAGATTCCGCCGAGGTGCGCACCGTCTCGGCGTAATCCCGCTGCTCCGGAGTGAGCCGGGTATCGAGCAGCAACGCGGCCATGCCGAGGATGCCGTTCATTGGGGTGCGGATCTCATGACTGACGTTGGCGACGAATTCGGCCTTGATGTTGGCGGCGTGCTCAATTTCCCGGGTATGCTGCGCTGCACGGAGGGTGGCCAGGACGGCGATACCGATGCCGAGAAGCAAAGCCGACGCACCCAGCAAGAGCATCAGCATTCGGGTTTCGCGGTAAGCCTGGGCCGCCTCCCGGGCCGCTTTTTTCGTAGCCTCGCGCTGCAGCTTGAGCAGGTCGTCCAGCTCGCGTAACAGCCGCTTCTGCGCCGGCATGGTTTCATGCTGCAGCACGTCGAAGGTGGATGGATCGTGTGCCATGCCGAGTTCAACGGCTTTGATGACCAGGGGCTCAGTGGTCTGGGTGAGATTGCTGATTTCGGCCATGATCAGCTTTTCTTCCATGCTGGATACCATCTGATCCAGCTTCTGCCGGGCGACGGCAAATTTTTCGCCATAACTGTAAAAGCGCAGGCGCTCACTATCCTGCTCGAACGGATCTTTTAGCACTACGATGGTATGCATGCTGATCGCTCGTTCCCGCAACGAATCACGCATGACGCTGGCAAGTTCGGTCTTGACGTTATTTTCTTCGACAATGCGTTCCAGCCGAACGTTGATGGCGGCCATCTGCTGCAGGCCCACCAGAGTAAGGGCGAACATCAGCAATAGCACCAGCGTGAAGCCGGCACCCAGACTCAGACTGAATTGCGTGTTTTTGGCAAACATGCCTGAACCTTGTAGGTATTGAACGATGGAATACTGATTTTACCTTACAATTGTCTTTTTAAATTCATTGCGATTTTTATGTTCACACGATCTTTCTTTCTGTTGGCGCTATTCCTTTCTGGCTGCTCATCCCTGCCGCCAACCACCGAAACCTCTCCCCCCAAAGTTCAGCCCATCGCCAGGCCAGCGCCAAAAATAGCGCTGGTGCTGGGGGGCGGCGCGGTGCGAGGGTTTGCCCACATCGGCGTGATCAAGACGCTGGAGGCGCACGGCATCGTACCGGACATGGTGGTAGGCACCAGCGCCGGCAGCGTGGTAGGCGCGCTGTATGCTGGCGGCTACAGCGGCTTTGAGCTGCAGAAAATCGCTTTTCAGCTGGAGCAGGACAGCGTGGGGGATTGGGTGCTGCCGGATCGGGGTTTCATCAAGGGGGAAATGCTGCAGAATTTTATCAACAAGGCATTGCAGAACCGCCCCATCGAACACTTGAACAAAACCTTTGCTGCCGTCGCCACCGAATTGCAGACCGGCGAGATGACGGTGTTCCGGCGTGGAAACACCGGCATGGCGGTGCGCGCCTCGAGCAGCGTTCCCGGCGTGTTTCAGCCGGTCAATATCGGCGGCAAGGAATACGTCGACGGCGGCTTGGTGAGTCCAATTCCGGTCAGGGCTGCGCGTGCCATGGGGGCGGATATCGTGATCGCGGTGGATATCTCGGGCAAGCCCAAGAACGCCAAGTTGAACGATACCATCGACATTTTCTTGCAGGCCTTCAGCATCATGGGGCAGACCATCGGACGCTATGAACTGGCCGAGGCGGATGTAGTGATCCGACCGCAAACCGGCATGATCGGTCCCACCGAATTCGACCAGAAGCATCTGGCCATCATGGAAGGCGAGAAAGCGGCGCTAGCCGCGCTGCCGCTTATTCGTCTGAAACTGCAAAAGGCAAACGGGAAGTGATTACGCGGCGGGCACCGTTGAAGCGCTTGACCCAGTAGTTTTCCTTCATGTTGGCGACTTCGACGCCGCTGCCGGTCCTGGCGGAATGGATGAAACGGTTGCCGCCGAGATAGATGCCGACGTGAGAATAGGCGTGGCGCATGGTGTTGTAGAATACCAGGTCGCCGGGCTGGAGTTCTGAAATGGCGATTCTCTGGCCGAACATACTGATGGCGCGGGCGTTATGGGGCAGGACCAAGCCGGCGGCCTGCTGATATACGTAGCTGACGAAGCCACTGCAATCCAGGCCGGTTTCAGGCGACTTGCCGCCGTACTTGTAGTTGACTCCCACCAGACTCAGGGCGTACATCAGCGTTTCCGACACCTTGTCGATAGAGCTGGCGAATGCGGTTTGTTGTGGCGCTTCAGCGTTGATGCCGTCGGCTGCCCAAGCCATGCTTGAAAGCAACAGGAATCCGCCGAACAGGAAAGTTTTGTAGGAAAGCATCACTATTATTTATGCGAGATGCGGGTATTTTAATGATTACTGTCTTTACGTCAAGCAAACCTTCTGAAAATGACTGGAATTTATCAAGGAGATTTTTATGCCATTTCGTGACCGTAACGAAGCCGCTCGCCGCTTGGCGGAGCGTCTTGCCGTCTATAAAGGGAAGAATCCGCTGGTGCTGGCGATTCCGCGCGGCGCGGTGCCGATGGCCAGTATCGTCGCTGCGGCCCTGGACGGGGAGGTGGATGTGGTGCTGGTGAGGAAACTGCGCGCGCCTTACAACCCGGAATTTGCCGTTGGTTCCATCGATGAAAGCGGCTGGACCTATATTGCTGATTATGCGGCGCAGGCGGGCGCTTCGCCGGAATACCTCGAAGCCGAGAAGAAGACGCAGCTGGAAACCATGCGTAACCGCCGTGAGCAATATACGCCGATCAGGCCGCCGATCGATCCGGCAGGGCGCATCGTGATCGTGCTCGACGATGGTCTGGCTACCGGTGCGACCATGATCTCGGCGCTGCATGCCCTGCGGTCGAAAGGCCCGAAAAAATTGGTTTGCGCCGTGCCGGTTTCTCCGCCGGACACGCTGGAAAAGGTGGCGCGCTACGCTGACGAGGTGGTATGCCTGGAAGCGCCGGAGTGGTTCCAGGCGGTCGGGCAGTTCTACATGGATTTCCCGCAGGTGGAGGATGAGGAAGTTATAGAAATTTTGCGGCAGGGTGCCAAAGCGAAACAATCTGAGTAGACTGCCGAGTTGAATGTTTCGCTGCCTTCCGGCTCAAGGCAGTATCGAGAACACCACCAGCAGCATGGCTATTGCTACCGCCAAAGCGCCGAAACTCAGCAACAGAACGGCTCCGGCGGCACAATCCTTGGCGGTTTTGATGGCGGGATGGATTTCTGGGTGGAGGTGGTCGATCAATGCCTCCAGGGCGGTATTGAAAAGTTCCGCCGCCAGTACCAAAACCGCCATGATGAAACAAAGCGCCCACCATAACAGAGGCGGGCGCAGCAGCAACAGCGCCATCAGCAAGGCGGCAGCGAATCCGGCCTGTATCCGGAAACTTTGTTCGCTTTCCCAGGCTGCCCGGATGCCTGCCCAGGCAAAGCCGAAACGCTCGCTCAATTTTCTATTTTTCATGGCATCTCCGGTTCGCGCGCCAACAATACCTGTTTATCCCAGATTATCGTTTGTTCGTCTACCGGGCCGGGTATGTCGCCTCGCCTTGCCAGACGTGCCGGTACACCCGACAGGCTGTCGAGCAGGGTTTGGCGCGGCTGGTTAAAGTCCCTGCCGTCCCGAGGCAGGCTAAACCAGGACAGGGGGTGGATTATCGCTTCCCGCGTCACCATCCCTACCCACACCGGCTGGGCCGTTTCGCGGAGCACGGTGTCGGTCTGCCAAAGGCGCAGCACCAGGCGCTGGCCCGACACCGGGTGAATCAGCGCCAATGCTTCGTGACGGCCATCGTGGACACGTGGCGGCAGCGGCAGTTCCATGGCGGAGCGGGAGGGATCAAGCCACAGCAAGAAATTTTTCCCTGACAGCGGCAAAGGCTCCCGCCATCCTGCCCCCAAGAGGCTGTGGCGCAAGAATTCTGGCGATCCAGCCCATTGCACGGTGAGCGGTTGTTCGTATTCGCCCTCGATATCAATGCGCCAAGCGGGGAGGGTTTGCCAGGCACCACCCCACCAATCCTGCTGCGCCATGAACCTGATGTTCTGGTGCACGGCGTAGCGCAGGGTGTCATCCGCGTGTCGGGTTGAGACATGAAAGCCGCCGCCGACCAGCAGCGCCGAGAACGCCACAACCATCAAGCCCCGGGCAGAAAATGCCGGGGCGGGATGGCGCAAATAGGCAATGCCCAGCAGGGCTAGCCATGCAGTGCCGAAAGCCAAACCTGCCAACACGTCGGAAAGCCAGTGCGCTCCCAGGTACAGCCGGGAAAAAGCAATCAGGATGACCAGCAGGAAGGTCGCGGTCAATACCGCAAGGCGTCCGCGGGCGGGGAGTTCGCGCGCGGCCAGCACCGCCAGGAAACCGTAGCTGGCCATGCTCATGGTGGCATGGCCGCTGGGGAAAGAAAAGGCATTAATCCCCTGGTATAAAGGTGTCGGGCGCGGCAGGCGCAGTCCTGCCTTGATCGCCATAGTCAGAGCAATGGCAAAGCCCACCGCAGCCAGCAAATAGGCCGCCGGACGCCAGGCGCGTTGCGCCAGCAGCCAGACCAGCGCCGCCGATGCTACCAGGAGTGTGACCGCCGCGTCGCCCAGCTCGGTTAGCGCAATCATGATCGCGTCACCGAAGGGGGTGCGCAAACCCTGCAAAAAGTGATACGTCGCGCTGTC
>JAJXTJ010000036.1 GCA_021783895.1 Pseudomonadota bacterium
CCGCCAACAACTGGTTCGAAGCGACGGGAATTCCCGTTACGCCCTATGATGACACTGGCGCCAAGAACTTCTATCCGATGGTCAAGGTAGTGGCGAAGGACGCGTCGAACACCGTGCTGGCAACGGCGCGCACCGTTCTGCCGGTGAGCGACGAAATGAGCTGTAAATCGTGCCACGCTTCCACATCGGCCAACGCCGCCAAACCTGCCGCCGGCTGGGTGAACAACACCGACCTGGAAAAAGACTGGAAGCAAAACATCCTGCGCTTGCATGACGAGAAGCAGCTCGGCAGCGCCTTGTTCACCAGCGCGCTTTCCCACTTCGGCTACAATGCTGCGGGGCTGTATCCGACCGCACTGGCGGGCAAGCCCATCCTGTGCGCCAACTGTCACTCGTCCAACGCTTTGCCGGGCACCGGCTTTACCGGCATCAGTCCGCTCACCAAGGCGATCCACAGCAGGCACGCCACGGTCAACGACCCGGTCAGCGGAACCAAACTGGACGACAGCACCAACCGCACTGCCTGCTATCTCTGCCATCCGGGCTCGGTCACCAAGTGCCTGCGCGGTGCGATGGGCAAGGCAACTGACGCGAACGGCAACATGCTGATGGGTTGCCAGAGCTGTCACGGCAAGATGAGTGCGGTGGGTAGCGCATCCCGTACCGGCTGGCTGCAGGAACCCGCCTGCCAGTCCTGCCATCACGACGGGAAGCGCGAGACGAACGCCCTGGACGCTTCGGGTAATCCGCTGGTCTGGAACGACACGCGCTTCGCGACCAACTCAGGAATGCCGATGGCCGGATACAATCTGTTTCGCTTCAGCAAAGGGCATGGCGATTTGCAATGCGAGGCCTGCCACGGGGCGACTCATGCCGAATATCCCAGCTCCCATGTCAACGACAATGTCCTGAGCATGGACACGCAGGGGCACGTCGGCGCCATCAGAGAGTGCGGGAGTTGCCACAAGACAGTGCCGACAACACTTGACGGCGGGCCGCACGGAATGCACACCATCGGCGATGCCTGGGTAAGCGCTCACGCAAACCAGGTCAAAAATGCGGGAAGCCAGTCTTGCACCTACTGCCATGGGGCAGACTATCGCGGCACTGTCCTGAGCCAGGTAAAAATGGCCAAGAATTTTTCCGCCGATGGCAAAACGGCAAATTACGCCGCCGGCCAGGCGGTGACCTGCTACGACTGCCATAACGGACCCAACGGCAATTGAAAACTGCCCCGCATCCCGGAAGTTCAAGCGAATTCACGGGGTGCGGGTCAACGGAAAAGCGGGAAAATAAACCACCCCGCGCCAAGGGGCGGGTTATTCCTTGTCATTCCGAGCATGGCGAGAAATCTCAAGATCCCTCACTTCGTTCGGGATGACAACAAACGCCGCAAGCGGCGGGGAATTTGACCCGGAGAGATTGAGGTTGCAGGGTTGAATCATGAACGGCTCCATTTGGAGCCGTTCATGATTTTTACGCTTCGCCCAGAAGGACGCTGTCCGCGTCGGCGAAATATTTTTTCATACGGTAGAGCAGGGTGTAGCGGCTGATGCCCAGCAGTTTCGCCGCACGGGTGCGGTTGCCTCCGGTCTGCCCCAGGGCTTGCTGGATGAGATCGCGCTCGGTCCGCTCCAGGTTGAGCGGGGTCGCCGCTTGGGTAGTTGTGGCAACGCGTTGGCCGCCACGGATGCAGAGCGGCAGGTTTTCCACGCCGAGCGGACCGCGCTGGGAATTGCACAAGATCGTCAACCGCTCGCACAGGTTTTTCAGCTCGCGCACGTTGCCGGGCCAGGAATAAGCCTTGAGCGCCTTGATGGCGTCCAGGTCGAAGGAAACGGGGTGCAGGCGGTGCCGCCGCGCCGCCATTTCAACAAAGTGTTCCATCAGCAATCCAATGTCGCCGGCGCGTTCGCGCAGCGGCGGCACTTCCATCGGCACTACCTGCAAACGGTAAAACAGGTCGGCGCGGAAGCGTCCGATCTTCACCATCTTTTCCAGATCGCAGTTGGTCGCGGCGATCACGCGCACATTCGCCCTGATCGGCTGATCGTAGCCCAGCGGCAGGATCTCGCCGTTTTCCAGGAAGCGCAGCAGCTTGGCCTGAGCTGCCAGCGGCAGTTCGCCGATCTCGTCGAGAAACAACGTGCCGTTGTGGGCCGCCCGTATCAGGCCGTCGCGGTCGGCAATGGCGTTGCTGAAAGCGCCACGGCGGTGGCCGAACAGTTCCGATTCCACCAGGTTTTCCGGCAGGTTGGCGCAGTTGACCGCGATAAAGGGCCGGCTCGCCAGCGGGCTGTGGCTGTGCAGGAAGCGAGCCAGATTTTCCTTGCCGCTGCCCGATTCGCCGCCGATCAGCACGGTCGCACGGGTTGCGGCGACCAGCTGTGCCGTATTCAGCAATTGGCGGAAAACCGGGGAGTTCCCGATGAGTGAAAAGGTATCCATGGAGCGCAGTATAAGAACACGTATTTCATACGTCAACATCCGGTTAGCGTGGGTGTGCGATATGGCACAGTTGAACTAAACCGTTATTGCGGGGGACGTCCCGGCTCGATCAAGGAGGCCTGGTTTTGATGGCGTTGCGCGCGGATGTTCAGGTGCCGGGACTGCCCTCCAACCAATAATCAATGGGGTCAGACTCGATAGATTATCAATCGAGTCTGACCCCATTGATTCTAGGCCGTCGCGGTCGGCAATGGCGTTGCTGAAAGCGCCACGGCGGTGGCCGAACAGCTCCGACTCCACCAGGTTTTCCGGCAGGTTGGCGCAGTTGACTGCGATGAAGGGCCGGCTAGACAGGGGGCTGCGGCTGTGCAGGAAGCGCGCCAGATTTTCCTTGCCGCTGCCCGATTCGCCGCCGATCAGCACGGTCGCGCGGGTTGCGGCGACCAGCTGCGCCGTATTCAGCAATTGGCGGAAAACCGGGGGAGTGCCCGATGAGAGAAAAGGTATCCATGGCGCGCAGTATAAGAACACGTATTTCATACGTCAACATCCGGTTGGCGTGGGTGTGCGATATGGCACAGTTGAACTAAACGGGGGATATCCCCGGCTCGATCAAGGAAGCTTGGTTTTGATGGCGCTGCGCGCGGATGTTCAGGTGCAGGGGCTGCCCGGCGGGCAGCCCCTGCTTGTGTCATTGCTTACCGGCGTCAAGCATAAAGATGTGGCGGCTCGGTGCCTGTTGCGTAGTCCCATTCAAATCAATGCAAATCAATGGCATCAATGGTAATGGCATCAATGGGGTCAGACTCGATTGATAATCGATCGAGTCTGACCCCATTGATGCCATCATTAATGCCATTGATGCGGTTCCCCAACAGGGCTTGCAGTCCGGCGTTATCGAGCGACGGCGTAGTGGAAGAGATTTTCCACATACCTGGATCGCATAAATAGTCACTCGGTCCTTCTGGTGGTGTCTCCATCAGGTATTGAATCCGCACCTTGACGCCATTCTTTTCCACCTGCATGACAAACCTGTCTTGCCCGACATAGCCCTCATTCGAATAATAGTGATACCAGTTGTTGGATATTGTCGAATTAACGTGTTCAACCTTGCCATGCGCGGGCGCTTTAACCAGGGTTACTTTGGTATCACCGTTATCGAAAGTGAAACCCTTGTAACGCGAATCGCCGACATGGTAGTAGACCAAATAGCTATCTCCATCGACCGTCGGACGAATTTCCGCGCCAGAATCCGGTTGCGAAACTTGGCACTCGCCAAGTATATAATGGTCAGCGGCTTGCGCAGGAGATGCTGACACAGCGACTGCTGCGCCCAGCAGCAGGCCGGCAGTCTGTCCAATATTGGGTATAAACATGGCGCTCTTCTCCTCGGCGAATCTCGGGGTCTAGATTCGTAGTGTCTTGGCATCACTGTTGTCATTCTAAACCCAATCAATGGGTCGCACTTGATGGAAATAAATGCCTGCCATGCAAGCAAATAACACGGCCATCTCCACCTTGTATGCGGGCAGATCGCCTATTGACGGGGCTCGCAGGGTGGCGGCCTGATGGGGTTCCTCATGCGGCGCAATACGCTTCGCTTCTTGACGCCTTACGCGTTCACTCAGCCGCACGCTGCAAGGCCTGGGTGGCCCATTGGTTCAGGCTTTGTCCACTGACCTGAGCCGCCACCAGAGCGGCGCTATGCACCTCCGGCGGCACACGCAACATCAGCCGCCCGCTGGCGGGTTTTTGCGCTGGACGGCCTGCTTTCGCGCAGGCCTCCAAATAATCTTCCACCGCCTCTTCAAACGCGGCGCGCAGTTCCTTCACGTTGTCGGCATGAAAGCCAACCACATCGACAATCCCCGCAATATGCCCGATGAAGCTGGCATCTTCATCGCTGTATTCAATGCGGGCCGCATACCCTTTGTAAGTCATCGTGTTCATGGTTTCACCCCGGCTTCGGTTAAAAACAACTTGGCATCTCTCACCTGATACGGCTTGGCTTCCTTCGCCGGATGGGGGCGATGAAACGTGCCCACCACGCCGCCCAGTTCAAATCGTACCCGAGAGCCATTGCCGTCAATCACGGTGCACCCCAGCGCAACAAATAGCGATTCCAGCCGCGCCCATTCCAGATTCTTGGGTGTTGGCGATGAAAATATCGCTTCCAGTGTTTTGCGTTGTGCGCTGTTCATGCTTGCTATTGTTGCAAGCATTGGCAATAAATGCAAGCGGTTAGTGCAAGCGTCAGGGTAAATTTGTTCTGCTTGTAGGAGGCCCGCTCGCGGGCCGAAAACACACCACGTTGCTTATGCTATTCTAGGCGCCAATTGGGATCGTATCTGGAATACGCAATGATGCAAGTCGAATCCGACCGGGAGTGGCTGCACTGGCTGCCAGCATTCGGCCTGGTTGTCCTGCTGCATGTGATCGCATGGTGGGGGTTTACCCATTTCAAAAGTGGGATCGTTCCGCCCACGCCCTTGGCGGTGGTGCAGGTTACGTTGCTGGCTCCGCCAGCGCCGCCGGAGCCGCGCGCGGTTCCGTTGCAGCCGCCGCCACCCAGAGTTGAACGGCTGCCGAAACCGGTCCTGGAGCAAGCGATTCCCGCACCCGCACCGGTTGCGGTGATGCCGCCGGTTGCGGAGCATGTGGTACAGCAGGCTCCGGCGGCGGCCGCGCCGCCACTACCCCCGGCCCTGCCTGCATCGGAGCCGGTGATCGAGCCGCCTCGCTATAACGCCGCCTACCTGAGCAATCCGCCGCCGGTCTATCCGCTGGCGGCACGGCGGCGCGGGTTCGAGGGCACGGTGCTGGTGCGCGCCGAGGTTTCGGCGGACGGCGAATGCCTGCGCGTCGAGCTGAATAAAACCAGCGGTCATGAAGTGCTCGATCAGGCGGCGCTGGAAGCAGTGAAGAAGTGGCGCTTCGTGCCCGCCAGGCGCGGCAATCAGGCGGTCGCCGACTGGGTTGGGGTGCCGATTACCTTTAAACTCGAGAATAATTGAACAGGATCTTTCATGCCGCCTTTTTCTTCATCGGATATCGTCGTCATCACGCTGTGGGTGCTGGCCATCTTTTCGGTTGCGACCTGGACGCTGATCGTTGCCAAGGGCTGGATGCAATGGCAGCTATCGAAGGAGAACCGGCAATTCAGCCAGGCTTTCTGGAACGCGAAAGGGTTGAGCGAGGCAGAGCAGGCATCGACCAACGCCGCCGGGCCGCTGGCGCGCCTCGCCTCTGCCGGCTTCGCCGCGCTGCGCGACATGCGGAATGGCGGCGAGCAGTGTCTCCAGCACATCGGCGACCAGCAGGACATCCTGGAGCGCTGCCTGCGCAGCCAGGTGCAGAAGGAGCAGAACCGCCTCGACAGCGGCCTGATGGTGCTGGCCAGCATCGGCTCCACCGCCCCATTTGTCGGACTGTTCGGCACGGTGTGGGGGATCATGCATGCCTTGCAGGACATCAGCAAGAGTGGTTCCGCCGGGCTGGACGTGGTGGCCGGGCCGATCGGCGAGGCGCTGATCGCCACCGCCTTCGGCATCGCTACCGCCATCCCCGCTGTGCTCGCCTACAATTACGGCTTGCGCCGCACCCGGCTGTACGTGGCCGAGATGGAGGATTTCGCCACCGATTTCCTGCATCTGGCGATGAAGTCCGGGTTTAAGGTTGGTGATGAGAAATGAGGGATGGGTAATGGGAGAGGTGTTTTTCATCGCTCGTCACCCATTACCCATCACGCTTTTTAGGATTCTTTGAAATGGCCCTGCATACCCGTTCCGAACAGACCGCGATGAGCGAGATCAACGTCACGCCCCTGGTGGACGTGATGCTGGTGCTCCTGATCGTGTTCATCGTCACCGCGCCGCTGCTGATGCAGGCGGTCAAGGTCAATCTGCCCAGGACTGCGGCAGTGTCGCCGGTGAAGCAGACGCGCACTATCCAGATGACCATCAATGCCCAGGGCAGCGTGTTTATCGACCAGCGCCCGATCCACTTCGACATGCTGGAAACCGAGCTGAAAAGGATTTCCGCCCAGGATGCGGACCCCAGCGTCCAGCTTCATGCCGACGAGAACGTGCGCTATGGGCGCATCGCCCAGGTGCTGGCGCTGCTGCAACGGGTCGGCATCACCAGGCTGGCATTCGTGACCACGCCCAGCGGCAAGGTGACGGCTTCGGAAAATCGCAAGTAGCACCCCACCTATCCCTCTCCCCTATCTGCGTTTTTTGCCGCGCGCTGTGTGAAATGGCACAGGGCAGGCTGCCCGCCCCTCTGATTCATAAAGGTTTTTATCTGGCACGTGGATTGCGTTAGCAATGGCTCTGCTTGTTCAATTCATCAGAAGGGAATCTTTAGGAATGACGTTCAAACCCCGTATTCTCGTCGCCTCGCTGGCGGCCATCATGCCGTGTCACTTTGCGCTGGCCGCCGATGAAGCGAAACCGGCGAAGCTGGAAGAAGTCGTCGTCAGCGCCTCTAAAATCGACACCCAGACCGCTTTCGGCGTTTCCGGCTTGGGAGAGGCGGGCCTCGCCTCGATGCAGTCTTCTCCCGGCGATACGGCCAGCCTCCTCAGGGATGTGCCCGGCGTCAGCCTGTATGGCGCCGGCGGCGTTTCCAGCCTGCCGGTCATTCATGGCATGGCGGACGACCGCGTGCGGACACGGGTGGATGGCATGGACCTGATTTCGGCCTGTTCAAACCACATGAACCCGCCGCTTTCCTACATCGATCCGTCGCATGTCGGCAGCATCCAGGTGTTTGCCGGCATTGCTCCGGTGAGCGTGGGCGGCGACAGCATCGGCGGCACCATACAGGTGAATTCTCCAGAGCCGGAGTTTGCCGTAGCAGGTCAGGGAACCTTGCTCAAGGGGCAAGCCGGTGGCTTTTATCGCAGCAACGGCGATGCCCAAGGCGGCAATATTTCGGCGACGATCGCGGGCGAAAAGTTGAGCATGACTTATAACGGGTCAACTGCGGAGTCCGGCAATTACGAGGCAGGAGGGGACTTCAAGGCGGCAGGGCCGGCGGCAACCGGCAGAGGTTGGCTGGCAGGGGACGAGGTGGGTTCCACCCGTTACAAATCCGAGAACCAGTCTCTCGGCTTCGCGCTGCGCCAGGAAAACCATCTGGTTGAACTCAAGCTAGGGCTTCAGCACATTCCTTATCAAGGCTTTCCGAACCAGCGCATGGACATGACCGGCAACGACAGTCAGCAGCTCAACCTTCACTATAACGGTCAATATCAATGGGGCGCTTTGGACGCCCGCGTTTATGACGAAAATACGCGGCACAAGATGAATTTCGGCGATGACAAACTGCTGAACCCAAACCCGACCGGCATGCCGATGGATACGGAAGGAAAAAACACCGGCGCACTGGTCAAGGCGGACATCATCCTTTCCGAGCGCGATATTCTCCGGGTGGGTGGCGAATATCAGCATTATCGTCTCAACGACTGGTGGTCGCCGTCGGGTACGGGTGGAATGTCACCGAATACCTACTGGAATATCAACGGCGGCCAGCGCGATCGCCTCGATGCCTTCGCCGAGTGGGAAGCGCGCTGGAGCGCGCAATGGGCCAGCCTGTTAGGGCTGCGCAGCGATACGGTAAAGATGAATACAGGCACGGTGCAGGGCTATAAATCCACCGGGACGGTTTACCCCGCCGTTGCGGCCGCCTTCAATGCCATTGACCGCCAACGCACGGACGATAATCTCGCTTTGACC
>JAJXTJ010000037.1 GCA_021783895.1 Pseudomonadota bacterium
ACCGCGTGGTGTTCTACGTCAATCCCGATCTCACTCTCTCCCTGGCGGCGCTGGGAGCGGCGATCGAACAGTGGCAGAATTCGGAACTGATTGCTTTGGCCTCGACTGCGCTGGGCAGGCCGCTGGAGCTGACGCTAGTGCCCGGTTCCGGCCACTACATCGGCGGCGAGGAAACGGCGGCGATGGAATGGATCGAGGGTAAATTCCCCTTCCCGCGCGGCAAGCCGCCCTATCCGGCCCAGGTGGGCGTGCACGGCTGCCCTACCCTGATCAACAACGTGGAAACCCTGGCTCACGTTTCGCACATCGTGGTGCGCGGCGCCGACTGGTTCCGCGGCCTCGGCAAATCTCCCGGCACCGGCACCAAGCTCTATTCCCTGAGCGGCGACGTGCTGCACCCGGCTGTCTACGAGCTGCCGATGGGCACCACGCTACGCGAACTGATCTACGTTCACGGCGGCGGCCTGCTCTCGGGCAAACCGCTCAAGGCGGTTTTTACCGGTGGTCCCTCCTGCACCCTGCTCTCGCCGGACGCCCTGGAAGTGAAGATGGATTTCGATTCCCTGCGCGCGCGCGGCGCCAGCCTGGGCACGGGCGCCATGATCGTTGTTTCCGAAGGCACCGGCATCGTCAAGCGCGTCGCCGAATACATGCGCTTCTTCGCCCACTCTTCCTGCGGCCAGTGCATGTCGTGCAAAACCGGCACCGCCACCATGAGCCTCTTGCTCGACCGCATCGATACCGGGCGCGGCACCGCGACCGACCTGGCAACCCTGGAAAACCTCTGCGCCATGCTGCCGGGCACCGGCCGCTGCCACCTGATCAGCGGCGTGGTGCAACTGCTCGACAGCTCCTTCCGCCATTTCAAGCACGAGTACCGGCAGGCGCTGCGGTAAGCTGAGCAATTACAAATAGTCCAGGTCAACCTAGAAACAGCATTTCACCGCAAAGGACGCGAAGGTTCGGACATCGCGGTCTCGCGCGGCAATCCTCCCTTAATTCCGTTCACAACCCGTATTTTTTCAGCTTATACCACAGGGCGCGCTCGCTGATGTCCAGCAACCTCGCCGCCTTGCTCTTGTTATTGCCAGCCCGGTTCAGGGCGGCGCATATCATGGACTCTTCCAGCTGTTCCACTGCCGGATTGAGTTCCAGAGAAGAGTAGGAGTGCGGTTCTGAAGCGTTGGCCACTATTTTCGCGTTGGTCATTTCCAGCGGAAGATCCTTGACGTCAATTTCTCCGCCTCGGCCAAGTACGGCGGCACGTTCGATCACGTTTTGCAGTTCACGCACGTTGCCGGGCCAGGAATAATTCTGCAAACAGAGCATCGCTGCTGCCGAAATGCCGTGAGTGCTGTTCTGGCTGGACAGGAAGCTGGCTGCCAGCGCTGGAATGTCGTCCTTGCGCTCCCGCAGTGGGGGCAGGTCGATATTGAACACGTTAACGCGGTAATAAAGGTCTTCGCGTAGCCGGTTGTCGCTGACGGCCTGGCGCGGATCGCGGTTGGTGGCGGCGACGATGCGCACATCGATCGGAAGACCGCGGTTGCTTCCCAGCCGTTCGATGACATTTTCCTGCAGCACGCGCAGCAGCTTGGCCTGCAATGGTATCGGCATTTCGGTAAGCTCGTCGAGAAACAGTGTTCCGCCGTCGGCCATTTCGAATTTGCCGACACGGTCCTTATGGGCTCCGGTAAAGGCGCCTTTCACGTAGCCGAATAATTCGCTTTCCAGAATGTCGGCGGGAATGGCGGCACAATTGATCGGTACAAACAGCGCGGATTGGCGCGGGGAAGCGCGGTGGATCGCACGCGCCACCAGTTCCTTGCCGGTGCCGGTTTCGCCGGTGATCAGCACGGTAGTCTTGCCCGGCGCGACCTGACGGATCAGGTCGTAGACTTTCTGCATCGGTGCGCTGCCGCCGACAAACTCGCCCCAGCCCTTGTCCACTTCCTGGCGCAGAAAGTCGTTCTGACGGCGCATCCGGCTTTCCGCCAGGATGCGGGCGATAGCGAGTTCCAGCGCATCCACGTCGAACGGCCGCACGATGTAGTCGCAAGCCCCCAGCTTCATGGCCTCGACCGCGCTTTCGATGGTGCCGTAGGCGGTCATGATGATCACTGGCACTTCGTTGCCCTGTTCGCGCAGCGTCTTCAAAAGGTCGGTGCCGCTCATGCCGGGCATGCGCAGGTCGCTGATGATCAGGTCGGCAGGTGCGGACTTGATGATCTGCAAGGCTTCCTCGCCGTTGCCGGCGCAGGCGACCTCGTGCCCCATGCGCTGGAGCATGATCTCCAGAACGCGCTGCATCTTCGATTCGTCATCCACTACCAGGACGCGCCGGCTGGTCATGAGCTTTCTTTCATCGGTAAAACAATGGAAAACAATGCGCCTCCCAGCGTGCTCCTGCCGGCATGAATTTCACCGTCATGCGCGGCGATAATCTGCTGCACCACCGCCAGCCCCAGCCCCACGCCGCCCTCGCGCTTGGTGAAGAAGGGGTCGAACACCCGGGCAAGCTCCTCCGGCGGGATGCCGGGGCCGTCATCCGCGATTTCAACGATCAGCCTGCCCGCCTTCTCGTGCGTGGAAATCGTTACCTGCCCGCCGTTCGGCAGGATTTGCAGCGCATTGAGCACCAGATTCAGCAGCACCTGGGTCATTTGCTCGGTGTCCACTTCAACCCAGGGAGGGGACTTATCCAGACTGAGGTTGATGCGTATGCCTTTCTTGTCCGCCTGCGCCGCCAACAGGCCGGTACTGTGGCGAATGATAGCGTGCAGGTCGGCGGGCTGCAATTTCGGCGCGCGGGGCCTGGCGCTGTCGAGGAGCGTGGAGACCAGCCGGTTGAGCCGCTCGGTTTCGCTTTCGATGAAGCCGGTCAGCTCTCGCGCTTCGCCGCTCAGATCGGGTTCACGCGCCAGCATCTGGGCTGAGGAGCGCAGAATGCCGATGGGGGTGCGAATTTCATGCGCCATCACCGCCGCCAGTTCGCCCAGCACTGCGAGCTTGGATGCTCGCACCAGGTTGGCCTGAGACTGGTCAAGATCGCGCACTGTCTGCACGAAAGCCTCCGTCAGCTCGCCGACTTCGCCGCTCAACTCGCGAGGCTCTTCCGGCAACTGCTTGTCTCGCATGAAACGGCGCGTGAACTCGGTAAGGGCGGTGATGGGACGGGCGATGCGGCCGGCCACCAGTATTGAGAATCCGACCGCGAAGGCACTGGTGAGCACCAGAAGCAGCAGGAAAACCAGGGCCATTTGGCGCACCGGGATGAAGGCATGCTGGCTGTTTTCTATGACCAGCGTGGTCCAGTTGAAGCCGGGGAATTGCTGAAATCCGGGCGATCGGTCGAATCCGACCATCACTTCCTTGAGGTGCAGGGGTGCGCCATCGTGAGTGCCGACGCCGCTCTTGCCGCCCGCCACCCAGGAAGCTGGAACTCTCTGCAGCAATGCCCCGTTGTTGCGCAGGTCGGCGGAAGCCGCGATGATCCTGCCGTCGCGGTCGAGCAGTGCCAGGGCATGCCCGCTCTGCGCCGCCTGATCCAGGATGTGGTAAATCTGTGCCCAGTTGAACATCAAATACAGTTCCCCAAGCTGTCCGCTGTCGAACATCGAGGGCACGGCGGCGCCGATGGGCAGAATGGCGGGGCCATCGGACCCGGCGAGTTGCAGGGTTTCCAGCCGGATAGGCGCGTTCGCCTGTCCATTCAAAGGGATGCCTTCCGCCGGGTGTTTGAAGCCGCCGATGTGGGCGGGATTGCTGCTGGCCACGATCTTCCCGGAACGATCGGTGCAAAGCAGTTCCAGGTACATATCTTGATAGCCGGTTTTCAGGCCAGCCAGAAAGTTCGACAGGCGCTTGTCGATGTCATTGATGCGTATGTCCTGCGTTACTTCCAGCTGGCGCCAGGTCTGCGCGTTTTGCAGGCGTTCGAACAACATCTTGTCGATGTCTTGCGATACCGTTGCCGCCTGGACTTGCAGGCTCTGCTCAATCTCGTCCCGCATGGCTTCTCCGGCAACCCGGAATGCCAGATAGGTGAGCAGGATCGAGGGCAGCAGGCTGACAAGCAGGAAAGCTATCAGCAGAGTTTTTCGTATGGTCAAGGCAGAAAAATGATTGGAAGTAAAAGCCCAAGTATATGGCACAATCGGCATTTTTATATCCTTAGGGTTGCATCATGTTCCCGCTGAAGCGACTTTTATTCCTGCTCACGCTATGGATGCTGTCCGGGCACGTGTCCGCGTGGGCAGAGGATTCCCTGGCCGGTTCCGACTACCAGCCGGGCAAGGGCTGGCAGATTCCCGGCACCGGATTCAAGCTGGGGGGTTATGCCAGTGCCGGCATCGAGGACGACCGCCGCCGGCCCGCAGTGCTGGGCGTCGATGATCTCAGCCTCTTCCTGCACTGGGAAAGCGAAGGCAAATTTCGTTTGTTTTCGGAGGTGGACCTGGAGAAACCCTTGGCCTGGGAGGAGACTGCCGGGCTGACGGCAAAACATGACTATCTCGCTCTGGAACGGCTCTATGCCGACTACTTGTATTCCGAGAAACTCAACTTGCGCGCGGGCAAGTGTCTCACTCCCATCGGTCGCTGGAATGTCATCCACGCCGCCCCTCTGGTGTGGACCACATCCCGCCCGCTGATCACCGAACGCACCTTCCCCACCAACGCCACCGGCGCCATGGCCTACGGCACGCTACCGGTTTTGGGCACCGAGATCGATTATTCTCTTTACACCGCTATTGGCCATGATTGGCGCTCCGACCCCAAGCTTGATCCATTCGAAGAGGCTTATGGGCTGCACCTGACGATGCCGACATCCAGTCTCGGCGAAATTGGCTTTTCCTACGCCAATTTCGAGCAAAAAAGCACGATTGGCGAGCGCAAGAATCTGCTGGGAATGGATTACTTCTGGTCGCGCGACCGTTATGAAATCAGCGCTGAACTGGCGTACCGTTTCTCCGACGAGGGGCGCCAAATGGATGAAAAAGGCTTGTTCATCCAGGGTGTGGCGCCAATTGCCGGCAGTTGGTATGCCATTGGACGCTATGAGTGCTATAACCAGGCAGGCCCGGCACCCGCGATGAATTTGTGGCTGGCCGGAGTGGCGATGCGCCTTTCGCCGGCCATGGTGCTCAAGGCTGAAGTCAGCCATGCCACCCGCAACCAAATACAGGCGCCAGAGGGGGTCTTTACTTCGTTCGCCATCCTGTTCTGATGCGGTCTATTTTCCCCATATGCTTTCTTGCATTGTCTCTGCTGTTCTGGCCTGTTACGGCTCCAGCAGCAGATGAATCCATGGCGGTGATTGTCGCTCCAGGTCATGCCAGGGAGTTGAGTAAAGAATATCTGACGCTCATTTTCAAGCGCAAGAAACTGTTCTGGAACGATGGCAGCAAGGTTCAACCGGTCAACCTGCCGGCCTCCAACCCGTTTCGCCGTGCATTCTCGCAGGCGGTGCTGGGTGCGAGCCCGGAAGAGTTGGACAAATACTGGAATGACCTTTATTTCCACGGCATATCTCCGCCTTTCGTGCTCTCGTCGGAGCGCGCTGTCATGCATTTTGTCGCTGAAACTCCCGGCGCGATCGGCTATGTGCCTTTCTGCAGCACAGACGCGCGTGTCGAAATCGCGCTGGTGATCAGCGCCGCCGGGCATATCCGCGACAATACCGCAGCGGTTGTCTGCCCCAAATAACCCCGCAAAAATTGTCGTAATAATTTGCGCGATTCGCATTTAATGCAGGGTTTTGCGGGGGCCGTTCTGGATTATGCAGGACGTGCGGACTTGTTGTTATTTGAAATAAATCAGGCTCTAATGTAATTATTTCCGCTTTGATTCCGTTTGTGGCACAGCGATTGCAATATTCCTATTGACTCATCAAGCCAATAGGAAATTTCATGACCACAAAATCCGCCTTGCTGTCCGCCGGTTTTGCGACCCATGCCGCAAGCGGCCCGGATACGCCGGCTCTCAACGTCCGCCTGGCACAAGTATTCGATTTGCGCGAGCACTGCACCGAGGAACGCGGCGAAATCGAGGGTTTCATCCGGCAGTGTTTCGCTACGGCGCACGGCGCGCGTATCGGACATTTCATGCCACGCCTGCTTAGCTTGCGCACCAAGCGGAGCGACCTGATCGCCGCATTCGGTCTGCGTGCCGCCGCGAATTCGCGTCTGTTTCTCGAAAACTATCTGGATCGACCGATCGAAGACGTCCTGCAATCCAGGAGGGGCGAGACCGTGCGGCGGGAAGAGATCATCGAGGTGGGCAACTTGTCTGCGCTCTATCCCGGCGCGGCGCGCTGGCTGATCGTGGCGCTGACGGCGATGTTGCACGACGAAGGCTACAAGTGGGTCACGTTTACCGGCACCTCGGCATTACGCAACGGATTTAGCCGCCTTGGCCTGCGCCCGGTCGAGCTTGGCGCGGCAACGCTGGAACATCTGCCGTTATCGGACCGCGTCGATTGGGGCAGCTATTACGACCATGCCCCCATGGTCATGGCGGGCGATATCGCCTATGGCTACCATTCCCTGCTGGAGCAGCGCAACCTTGCCGACCTGTTGCGCGCTGGGATGAACAGCATCGAGGCCGCATGAGCACCCTGCTAAAATCGCTACGCCAGACCGCCTTGACCAGCCCTGAGCGGACCGCCCTTCAAGGCTCCCGCGAGTCCTTGTCGTATGGCGCACTGGATCAGGCCGTCGCCGAGGCGGCCCATGATCTCAAAGCTCAGAATATCCGCGCTCTCGGACTGTTGGCCGATAACGGTTTGCCGTGGGCGCTGGCCGATCTATCGGCACTGGCCGCCAATCTTCCGCTGGTGCCGTTGCCGCTGTTTTTCTCGCCGCAACAAATCCTGCATGTGGTGCGCGATGCCGGTCTGGATGCCTTTCTGACCGATCAGCCGCAACAAGTCGAAGCGCTGCTGCAGGGCGCCGGCATCCGAGTCCATAAGGTCGGCGAGTTATGCGGGCTGCACCTGATCCGGCTGCAAGGATCGGTGCCAAGGAAACTGCCGCGAGGCACGGCCAAGGTCACCTACACCTCCGGCACCAGCGGCGAGCCCAAAGGCGTTTGCCTGAGTCTTGCGCAGATGGAAACCGTAGCGGTGTCGCTGCGGGACGCCAGCCAGGCACGGGCCACGGACCGCCACCTTTGCCTGACGCCGCTTTCCACGCTGCTGGAAAATATCGGCGGCATTTACTCGCCGTTGCTGGCCGGTGCCTGCTCTTGCATTCTTCCTTTGCATCAGGTCGGGCTGGAAGGGGCGTCTGGCCTCGACGTCGTTCGCATGTTGCAGGTGCTGCACGAATCCGCAGCCAGCAGCGCCATTCTGGCCCCGCAAATGCTGCAAGCGCTGGTCACGGCGGGGGAACGCGGGGCGGCCGTGCCATCCGGACTGCGCTTCGTCGCCGTCGGCGGCGCTCCTGTTTCGCCGCGCCTGTTGCAGCGCGCGCATAAACTGGGCCTTCCGGTGTTCGAGGGTTATGGCCTGTCCGAGTGCGCTTCGGTGGTGGCGCTCAATACGCCGGGCGTCAGCCGCCCAGGGAGCGTTGGCCGCCCTTTGCCGCACGTGTCGGTCACTTTCAATCGCGACGGCGAAATTCTGGTGAGCGGATCGCCCTTCCTCGGCTATCTTGGCCAGAAACGCTCAACCCAGCCTTGGCCAACCGGCGATCTTGGCTATCTGGACGCCGAGGGATTTTTGCATCTCACCGGCCGCAAAAAAAGCCTGTTCATCACCTCGTTTGGCCGCAATGTCGCGCCGGAGTGGGTGGAACGCGAACTGATCCTGCACCCGCCCATTGCCCAGGCGGCGGTGTTCGGCGAATCCAGAGCGTTCAATGCGGCGGTTATCGTGGTTCGCCCCGGCTTTTCCCCGTTCCACGTCGATGCCGCCCTGGAACTGGCCAATCGCTTGCTTCCGGATTATGCCCGCGTCTCGGCCTGGGTGCTTGCCAGCTCCCCATTTACCCCGTCCAACCAGCAACTGACTGCCAATGGCCGGCTGAAGCGCTATGCCATTTTTGCGGCTTATGCCGATGCACTCGAATCGCTTTATGAAGAGGAAGCCCATGTCGTTTTTTGAACAGTTGCAACAGGCCACTCAGGCGGAACAAGCGGACTTGCAATCCATCGCCGTTATCC
>JAJXTJ010000038.1 GCA_021783895.1 Pseudomonadota bacterium
GAACTGAGCGCCGTACAGATCGACAAAAGCACCATCTCTTTCGTTTCCAAGCAGATGAACGTGCCGGTCGAAGGCGCCTTCAAGAAATTCGCCGCGCAGATCAGCCTCGACCCGGCCAGGCCAGAATCAGGGCGCGCCCGGATCGAGATCGACCTGGCCAGCATCGATGTTGGCAGCACCGAGGCAAACGATGAGGTCAAAGGCAAAAACTGGTTCAACACCCGCGAATTTCCCAAGGCCAGCTTTGCCTCAAACGCGGTCAAGGCGCTCGGAGGCGGACGTTTCGAAGCGACCGGCAAGATGACCATCAAGGGAAAAACGCTGGAGTCCCATGCACCTTTCACCCTCAAACAAGAAAAGGGCGTCCTGGTTCTGGACGGAACCTTTCCCCTCAAGCGCCTCGACTACGGCATCGGCTCCGGCACGTGGAGCGACACCTCGGTGGTCGCCGACGAAGTCCTGGTCAAGTTCCATTTTGTTTTGAAGTAGACCCCACCATTAACAGGAGAAATACCATGAAAAATCTCGCCATTCTCGCCTTTGCCGCTTCCCTTTCATCCGCCGCTTTCGCTGCGCCTGAAACCTATGTCATCGACGGCACGCATACCCTCCCGCGCTTTGAATACAACCATATGGGCTACTCCACCCAAGTCAGCCGTTTTGACAAAACCAGCGGCAAAATCACCCTGGACCGCGCCGTCAAGACCGGCTCTGTCGATGTAGTGATCGACGCCAAATCCGTGGATACCGGCTACGCTCTTCTCAACGAGCATATCCAGGGAGAGGATTTCTTCGATACCGCGAAATACCCGACCATCACTTTCAAGTCCAGCAACATGAAATTCGATGGCGACAAGCTGGTCGCGGTGAATGGCGACCTGACCGTCAAGGGCGTGACCAAGCCGGTGACGCTCACCGTGACCTCCTTCCTGTGCATGCCCCACCCCATGCTCAAGAAAGACGCCTGCGGCGCCAACGCCACCGCCAAAATCAAGCGATCCGACTTCAACATGGGCAAATATGCGCCTTTAGTGAGCGACGAAGTAACGCTGACCATCCCCGTTGAGGCGATCAAGGAATAAACCGCTATGGTTTGGCGGAAGCCGACAAAGTTGGCTTCGCACAATTTTCAGCAAGTCATCATCTTAACAAGGAGTTTCATCATGTCAGACAAGCAACCCGTTATCGCCCAAAAATCCCCCTTTGCCGTGGAAGTCGAAGCCGGCAAGAGTTACTGGTGGTGTTCCTGCGGCAAAAGCACGACACAGCCATTTTGCGATGGCAGCCACAAGGGCAGCGATTTCGCTCCCGTCGAACACAAGGCGGAAAAAGCGGGAACGGTTTATTTTTGCGGATGCAAGCACTGCGCCAGCGGCGTAACCTGCGACGGCAGCCACCAGAAGCTCTGATTCCAATTCTTGGCATAAACGCCAATAATTATTGCATCGCGCAGGAGCGGCCTTGGCCGCGATATGGCGGCTATCGCGGCCAAGGCCGCTCCTGCTAAATCATCGTTTTTAACGAGGAATGGAATAATTCCATCACCGGCGGCAACTGCGCGGCAAGCGCATTCTTTTCCGCCGTCACGGCGCCCAGCAGCGCGAAGCCGAGCAGCTTTCCGTCCGCGCCGCGAAACAATGCCCTGACGCCATCGTTTACTTCCTCGACCTGCCACTCCCCCTGTGCGCCCATATCCGGTGGCGACACCACGGCCGGGCAGACCGGGGTCTTCACCACCACCGGCATGGCCGGATAGCGCACCGGGGTAGCGTTGCCGGCCAAGGTGGAGGCCAAGGCACGCGCCGCCTGCATGATGGGCATGACGAAAGGCAGCACCCTGCCTTCCACTTCCGCGCAATCACCCAGGGCGTAGACATGCTCGTCACTGGTCTGCAACGAAGCATTCACCACGATACCGCGATTGACCTTGATCCCCGCCGCTTCTGCCAACGCATTCCGAGGGCGCAGCCCGACCGCCGACAACACCACATCAGCCGCTATGGTTACTCTGTTGTCCAGCGTCAAGCGGAATCCTTCCCCGGCGCGTTCCACCTGCCGGGTGGTTGTGCCGAGATGGAAGCCTATCCCCGCCGCTTCCAGCTTGCGCTGGATGAATGCCGCAGATGCCGGTGGCAACAAACGTCCCAGCGGCTGCGTGGCAAGGTCGATGACATGCACGTTGTAACCGGCCCCGGCGAGATCGTTGGCAAACTCGCAGCCGATCAGCCCGGCGCCGAGTATGGCGATGTTTTTCTTCCCCTCGATGGCCTCGCGGAAGCGCCGGTAGTCGCCATGATCGTTCACCGACAACACCGCATCCGCCCCATTGCCGTGCAGCGGCAAACGGATAGGGGCGGCGCCCATGGCCAGTACCAGCTTGCTGTAGGGCAGCATTTCGCCGTTCACCACCACCTGCTTCCGCGTGACATCGATAGCCGTCACCATGGTGTGAGAACGGATCTCCAGCTTGAGTTCCTCCGCCATCTGGGCGGCGCTTTTGCCCAGCAGCGCATCGGCATCTTTCTTCTGGGCAAACGCATTGGAGAGCATGGGTTTGGAGTAAAAACCGCCGTGATCCGAAGAAAGCATCACGAGCGGTGTTTCGCCGTCCAGCTTGCGGAACTCGCGGGCCACGGTGTAGCCCGCAAGTCCGCTGCCGATGATGACCACGGGCGGACGGTTCATCATCAGATCTCCACCATTTCAAAGTCGGCCTTGGCTACGCCGCACTCGGGACAGGCCCAGCTCTCAGGCACATCTGCCCAGCGCGTGCCGGCGGGAATACCTTCCTTTGGATCTCCTGCGGTTTCGTCGTAAACATAGCCACATACGATACATTTCCATACTTTCATTTCCAGCTCCTTAAATGGTCAGGCAATTTCACTTCGCTAGTTATTTCACTTCAACAGGGCCAACGTATCGCGGTAGTGGTTGGCGTGCTTCTCTTCCACCCTGGCCAATGCCGCAAAGCGCTTGGCGGCTTTTTCCAGAGTGACCCTGAACTGACGGGCATGCTCTCTGGATTCCGCGATCTGCTCGTCGATTTCCGCCACGGCAGCCTGGTTGCCTTCTTCCTCTGCGGTATGGCGGAATGACGGGTACATTTCGGTGTATTCGTGAGTCTCGCCGGCAATCGCCATTTCCAGGCACACGGCGGGCGTCATGGTGCCTGCCGGGTAGAGCAGGTCGAGATGCCCCAAAGCGTGCCGCACTTCCTGGGCAGCAGTTTCCTCGAACACTTTGGCTGTCTCCACATCGCCCGCAGCGCGGCAGACTTTGGCAAAGAACAGGTATTTGGTGTGAGCCATCGACTCGCCGGCGAAGGCGGCTTCAATATTCTGGATCGTGGTTGGCGCTTGCATTTGGTTTCTCCTTTTATACGGTTTCAATCATCGTGCGTTGGGTACACGATTCGCATGGTAAAGAAACGCAATAGATAGGTCTAATTGATTGTTACGATATAATCGATAGCTATTTACTATGATTGCCTGGCCGATGTGCCAGGCTCCATTTACGACACAACAGCAGACTCGTCCAGCTTGCCCACGCCCGGCAGATTGCAGGCAAGGATCGCCTGATATACCGCCTCCACCGCCTGCGGGCGAGGAAAGCTCTTGCGCCACGCCAGCGCCACGCGGCGGCTGGGAACGGGGGCAGCAAACGGGCGCACGGCAAGCAGACTGTTATGCTCGGGAATTCCATCCGCCGAGGTCGAAGGCAGCACGGTAATGCCCACTCCGGAAGCCACCATGTAGCGGATGGTTTCCAGAGAGCTGCCCTCCAGCGTTTTCTGCATGTTGTTGCTGCCACGGTTGAGCATCGGGCAGGCCTGCAGCACCTGGTCGCGAAAGCAGTTGCCGCTAGCCAGAAGCAGCACGTCCTCCTCGCTTACCCTGCTGGCGGGGATTTCTTCATTTTTCAGCCAGGCATGCCCGCTCGGCATAACGATGCGAAACGGCTCGTCGTACACCGCCCGGGTAACCATACCGGCTTCGGCAAAGGGCAACGACAGCACCACCAGATCCAGCTCGCCGCGCCTGAGAAGATCAGCCAGCTTGAGGGTGTAATTTTCCTGGATCAGCAACGGCATCTGCGGCGCCCGTTCGCGCAGGATCGGAATCAGTTCCGGCAGGAGATAAGGACCGATGGTGTAAATGGCGCCCAGACGCAACGGCCCCACCAACGGGTCCTTGCTCTGCGAAGCGACGCGCTTGACCCCCTCCGCCTCCTCCAGCACGCGCTGGGCCTGGGCCACGACCCGCTCGCCGACCGGCGTCAGCGATACCTCACCCGCGCCGCGCTCGAACAGGGTTACCCCAAGATATTCTTCAAGCTTGCGCACCGCCACGCTCAAGGTCGGCTGACTGACGAAACAGGCATCCGCCGCACGACCGAAGTGCCGCTCACGAGCGACGGCGACGATATATTTGAGTTCAGTGAGGGTCATGTCAGCCTTCAGCGCGGGCAAGCATAAACCCGCCGAAAAATTGCTACGATAGCCAGTTCCCAGCGCTGCTGTCCACCCATTTCAAGGCTCATCACCAGACTCCCAAAAAATATAAGGATTTTCCCTATTGCGCAAAAAATATATTAGCCGCACCTTATCGAACATTACATCTAATTGACACATTGCTCCTGTCGAGATAAAAACACGCTCCAATGCAGACCAATCCGCCTCCATCGAACATTCGTAATATGAAATGACATGAGCGAAAGCACCAACAAGCAACGGCTCGACGAAATCACGCAATCCGAGCAGCCGTTAATGAACAGCGAAGCGCGCATGCTGCACGAGTTGACGGCGCAACAAATCAAAACTGGAAACGCAGAATCCCTATCTGCGGAAAACGCAGGAGCAGCAAGCCCGGGCAGGGCCTGCGCATTGATGTCAAGCTGCCGCTGACTCAGTTGGAGCAGTAAAAATGAATCCCCCCGTCACGAAAACAAAAGAAACGATTACGGTGATGTTGATAGACGACCACCCGGTGGTGCTGGACGGCTACTGCCGCCTGCTGGACAAGACACCCGGCATCAAGGTGGTGGCGAAAGCCAGCGATGGCGAAACCGCGTGCGATCTCTATCAGAAGCACCTGCCGGACGTGGCGATACTCGACCTCAACATGCCAGGCATCGGCGGACTGGAAACCCTGCGCCGGATCCGGGCAAAAAATCCGGAGGCGCGCATACTGGTGTTCACCATGCATAACAGCGCGACCCTGATTCTGCGGGTGATGGAGGCGGGCGCCATGGGGTATATCACCAAACAATCCGGCGTTGGACAAATGGTGGATGCGGTACGGCAGGTCGCCAAAGGCAGCCTGTTTGTCGACCCCAAACACATCACCAGCCTCATGCGCTGGCGCACAAACCAGCCCAATGACCCGATACGCTCGCTTTCGGTGAGGGAGTTCCAGCTTTTCCAGTTGCTGGCGGAAGGCCATTCGGTTATCGAAATCGCCGAAATCCTCTCCATCAGCCCAAAAACCGCCGGGGTCCATCACACCAGCATCATGAAAAAGCTGGACGTCCAGAATGCCGTCCAGCTGGTCAGGCTCGCCATCCAGCAGGGCATCATCCAGCCCTGATCAGACCGCACCAGACGCTCGATGTCCGGCAGGAAAAATCGGCGTTTATTTGCATTGTCATAACGCCGCTCTACTCTGTTGTTCACCCGTGATCACACGCCACAAAGCCGCCGTCATTCTGCGACGCACATCCTCATGAAATATCTGGTTAATCCCCTGCCCCCCTTTTTTTCGCTGTTTTTTTAGCCTGCCGGGCTAGCGATTTTCTGATTTCGGACAATTTCGCCAGCCTCACCGCGACCCGTCGATTGACGCTGCCTTCCGGATAATTGCCCGAAGTGTCGGCCTCTCCCGCCGGCATCCCGGTAAGAAGGGAGATCGCCTGATCGGCATTTTCCACGGCATAGATATGGAAACGGCCCTGCTCGGCGGCCTCCACCACATCCCGGCGCAGCATCAAATGCTTTACGTTGGAGGCGGGGATCAGCACCCCCTGCTCGCCTGCCAGCCCGCGTGCCGCGCAGATATCGAAGAAACCCTCGATCTTTTCATTAACCGCGCCAATCGCCTGCACCTGCCCGAACTGGTTCACCGACCCGGTCACCGCCAGCGACTGTCTGATCGGCGCATCCGCCAGGTTGGAAAGCAGCGCGCACAATTCCGCCAGGGAAGCGCTGTCGCCCTCGACGAAGCCGTAGGACTGCTCGAACACCAGACTGGCGGAAAGCGCCAGCGGCTGGTTTCTGGCGTAGCGCGCGGCGAGGAACGCAGACAGGATCAGTACGCCCTTGGAATGGATGGCGCCGGAAAGCTTCACCTCGCGCTCGATGTTGACCAGTTCCCCGTCGCCCAACCGGGTGGTGGCGGTGATCCGGGTCGGCTGGGCAAAGGCAAACTCGCCCAGTTCGATAACGGAAAGCCCGTTCACCTGCCCTGCCACCTCTCCCTCGGTGGAGATCATCAGAGTGCCGCGCAGAATCTCTTCATACAGCCGCCCTCTCAGCCGGTCCAAACGGTGAATGCGGGTGTCGATCGCCTTCTGCACGTCAGCAGCGCCCACTACTTCGCGGTCGGCCTCGCGCGCCCAGTAATCTGCCTCGCGCAGCAAATCGGCCACGCTGCGCATGTGGGTGGAAAGCCTTTGTGCATCGCCGGCCAGGCGCGCACTGTGCTCGATCACCCGCGCCACCGCGCCGCGGTCGAACGGTCGCAACTCTTCCTTGCGAACCAGGGTGGAAATCATGCGTGCATACAGCAGATGGGTATCGGCACTACGCTCGATGCGATCCTCGAAATCCGCCGCCACCTTGAACATCTCGTCGAATTCCGGGTCGTATTGCTGCAACAGATAGTAGAACATGCGGTCTCCGAACAGGACCACTTTGACATCCAGCGGAATCGGTTCGGGTTCCAGCGACACGGTGCTGACCAGACTGTACATCTGCCCCAACGATTCGATGCGGATCTCGCGCAATTGCAATGCCCGCTTCAACGCATCCCAGGCAAAGGGCTGCACCAGCACCTTGCGCACGTCCAGCAACAAATAGCCCCCGTTCGCCCGGTGCAGCGCACCCGGCTTGATCAGGGTGAAATCCGTCACCAGTGCGCCGAACTGGGCGACATGCTCGACCCGCCCGACCAGGTTGCTGTAAGTCGGATTATCCTCGCTGACGATCGGCGCGCCGGACGACTTGCCGTTCGTCACCAGCACGTTCACCAGGTAGCGGTGAAAACTCTGCCGCGTAACCATGGTCATGCCCGCCAAAGTCGCTGATTCCTCCTGTTTGCGGAAATCATCCGCATTCTCGACCATGTCCTGCTGCACCAGGTCGAGGTATTTCCGCACCTCGGGCAAGTCAGCGTAGATTTGCCTTAACTCGTTTACCAGGTGGCCAACCACTGACAAGGTGGTTTCGCGATCAAGCTGCTTGACCTGCTCCTGCCTTTCCCTCCGCCACTGCGGCATCTGCCGCAAAACCTTCTCGAGTCTTTCCTGCAGCACCGCGATGGCAGCCTCAACCCGCTTTTTTTCCTCGTCCGGCAGTTTCTCGTATTCGTTGGGAGGAATCACCTCATGGTTGCGGGTAGGGGCGAAGGCGAATCCGTCAGGGGTGCGCAACAGGGCGATTTCCTGCTTTTCTGCCTCATCGCCCACGTCCTTTACTTCCTGGTCGCGCCGCTTGTTGAATGCCTCCTGGATTGCCTCGGTTCTGGCGCGATATTCGTCGCTCTCAAACAGGGCGGGAATCGCAATACGCAACTCTTCCACCAGCTGTGCCATGTGGCGGCCAAGTTCAGCCCCCTTGCCGGGCGGAAGCCTGATCGCCTGGGGCTGGTGCGGCTGGGAGAAGTTGTTGATGTAGCACCAGTCGGAAGGCTGACGCTCGTCCCGCACCCGCTGTTCGAGAACCTGCTGCACCATGCTGCGCTTGCCCATGCCGGTGGGGCCAAGAACGAAAAGATTGTAGCCCTCGCGGCGGATGCCGGCCCCGAAGCGCACCGCGTCCATGGCGCGCATCTGGCCAATGATTTCGGCCAGGTCTTCCAGTTCGGCCGTGGTCTGAAATCCGAACTGCTCGGGATCGCAGGGTTGATAAAGCTGGTTGGGTTGCAGCGGGGGAAAGGTGGGCATTTTTTA